>JBAZGP010000005.1:0-16041 GCA_041652835.1 Lutibacter sp.
CTTTATGGTAAGCGATGGTCATTGCGGAACCAGTAATGGAAGTTTCAGTATGTGTGTTGGCCACAAAAGGACCAAAATCATTCAATATTTTTTCTTCAATAGGACGGTATAATCTTCCGCTGGCAGTCCAATCGGTATAAACCAATTTCTTTTCACCGTAAGGCGATTGAAATGTTTGGTCAATGCCTACAATATGTTTTCTGAATTGTTGAAAATACCCTTCTAACTCAGAAGTTTTATAGCTTCTTTTGTTAATTTTATTTAGCATTTGATTTGAAAAATTGAATTAAAAAAACACTCTTTATTTGTAATTTAATTTCAAAGGTTTTTTGAAAATGAAACGTCCTAATTTAATAAATTGGGGAGAATCTGACATCAAAAAATCTATATTTTTATTTGAAATTCGCAATCCCTGCTTTTAGCCAATTGTAATATTCTTCCACATCTGGTGTATAGGCAACTGGCGCAATTAAATTTTCTCCCTTAGTATCGATTAAAACATAAAATGGCTGCGCATTTGCACCGTATTTTATAATTTGAAATTCGCTCCATTTTTGTCCTACCTGTTTTAATTTTTTTCCAGGATGCAGTTTCGATTCAATTTCTTCGTTATTAGGAAGTGGTCTTTTATCATCCACATATAAAGAAATAAGTACAATATCATTTTTCAGCACTTGCAACACCTTCTCTTTAGCCCAAACCTGTTGCTCCATTTTTCGGCAATTCACACAAGCATAACCGGTAAAATCAAGCATAACCGGTTTATTTACTTTTTTGGCATAAGCCATACCTATATCATAATCGTTAAACGCCAAAATATTGTGTGGTGGCATTAAATGTGCTCCATTGGGGATTTCGGAATTTTCTCCTGAAGACATTTGGTTATTCGTTTTTGAAGAACCAACACCGTAGGGCGATTCACTGTAATATTGTGCTGGTGGAAAAGCGCTGATTAAATTTAAAGGCGCACCCCACAAACCGGGAATCATATAAATGGTAAAGGCAAGCGAAAGCAGTCCTAAACTTAATCTTCCAACAGAAATATGTGTTAAAGGTGAATCATGTGGCAATTGAATTTTTCCGAAAAGGTAAAATGCCAAAGTACCGAAAACAGTAATCCAAATGGCTATGAAAACTTCACGTTCCAACCAATGCAATTGCAACACCAAATCGGCATTCGACAAAAACTTAAATGCCAATGCCAATTCCAAAAATCCCAAAACTACTTTTACGGTATTTAACCAGCCTCCCGATTTTGGCAACGAGTTTAACCAACCTGGGAAAGCCGCAAACAAAGCAAATGGAATTGCCAATGCCAATGAAAAACCAAGCATTCCAATTATAGGTCCAACCTGATTTCCACCAGAAGCGGCTTCAACCAGTAAAGTTCCAACAATAGGACCGGTACAGGAAAATGAAACTATGGCCAAAGCCAAAGCCATAAAAAATATACCGATAATGCCACCTCTATCTGCTTGCGCATCAACTTTAGTTCCCCATGAACTTGGCAAAACTATTTCAAAAGCACCCAAAAAGGAAATGGCAAAAACCACTAATAATAAAAAGAAAATAACATTAAACCACACATTTGTAGAAAGTGCATTTAAAGCATCTGCTCCAAAAATAAAACTCACCAACAGGCCTAAAACCACATAAATAATAACTATTGAAACACCATAAATAATGGCATTTCTAACACCTGTAGCTTTACTTTTGCTTTGTTTTGTAAAGAAACTCACCGTCATTGGAATCATAGGAAAAACACATGGCGTTAAAAGTGCTGCAAAACCAGAAAAGAAAGCAATGATAAAAATGGTTAATAAACTTTTTTTTGATTTTTTAATGCTGCTCTTTGCAATTGCTGTTTTGGAAATTTCTTTGGGTTCAACTGCGGAGGTAACCGCGGTATCTTCCCTAATTTCTTCATGGCCAATAACTTGTGTATTTCCAGTAGTTTTATCGGTTTTGGAAGTGGTTGCGGCAGCCGCATCTGCAGCAATAAAAAATTGTAAATCTATTGCCTTTGGAGGCAAACAACTGGAATCGTCACAAACCATAAACTCAACTTCTCCTGAAATTTTAACAGCATTTTGAGTGGTTATTTTAACACGTTGTTTAAAAGTTGCCTTGTTTTCGAAATACTTAATTTTCATATCAAAAACAGGGTCATGCACGGTATGACCTTTTTCTTCTGAAGGCTTTCCAACTAAATTAAAATCCGGACTTGTTTTAAACGAAAAAGAAGAGGGTATAGGCCCATCTTTAGGAACATTTTGTGAATACAAATGCCAATTTTTCTCAATAGTGGCTATTGCGATAAGGTTATATTCAGAGCCTGAAATTTTTTCTACGGAAGTTGACCACTTAACCGGGTCGTAAATTTGGGCAAAACTTGCATTACAAAGCGTAAAAAATGCCAAAAACAAAAATATTTTTTTCATATTAAAACTAGGTTTCTTTTATAAGAATCTTCAAAAATAAACAATATTCACCAGTAAGTTATTTTATATTGCATTTTCCCTAAATTCAAAATGTTAAATTTTTCTTAATAAATTTTGTTTCTCTATTCATTTTATAGCAATATTATTGAAGCAAAAATTTAAGTATTTGCAGTAATTTAAGCTGTTCCTTTTATTATCTGCTATATTTACATAGATTTGTTTTTCTTAAAATAATGACATTTAAAATACTCATGAGATTCTCCAATAACATAAAATATACCTATTGTTTTTTGCTTGCGGTCTTTATATCTCAATTTTTAAATGCGCAATTTTCTCATTACATTCATAATTATACGCTAACCGAATACAAAGCAAGCAACCAAAATTGGGATATTGCCAAAAGCAAGGACGGAAAATTATTTGTGGCAAATAATGATGGACTTTTGGAGTTTGATGGTATAAATTGGAATTTGTGGGAAATGCCCAATAAAACAACAATTCGTTCTTTATTGGTTCATCAAAATAAAATATATGTAGGCTCTTATGAAGAGTTTGGCTATTTTTCCAGAAACAGTAAAGGTGCTTTAAAATACACTTCACTTATTGATTCTGTTACCAGAAAAAATGTACCCAAAGATGTAGAATATTGGCAAATTGTATTGTTTAAAGATGCCGTTGTTTTTCGCTCGTTTTTAAATATTCACATTTATAAACAAGGTAAAATTACTTCTTATAAGTTACCTTCTACCATTATGTCTTGCGATGTGGTAAATGACAAACTCTTTATTTCCACTTTGGATAAAGGGATTTTTGTGCTGGAAAATGAGCAATTAAAACCCTTTTTCAATTCAGAAAAACTAAAAGACACTAGAATAATTTCAGTAAGCTTAAAAAATAATCATCAAATTTTAATTAATACCGATTTGAAAGGTTCCTTTTTGCTTGAAAACAATAATCTAATTCCATGGGAAACGGAAATTAACCCTTTTATAAAAACACATCAACTCAATAGATTTTCACAATTGCCCAACGGCATTATGCTTTTTGGAACCATAAAAAACGGGGTATATATCACCGATAATTTTGGCAAGATATTGTTCAACATCAACAAAGAAAAAGGGCTAATAAACAATACAGTTTTAGGTCAATTCGTAACTTCAAATAATGAGCTTTGGCTGGGCTTGGACAACGGAATCTCATTTATTGATTTAAACACTGCCAATTATTTTTACAATGATATTTCGGGTAAACTTGGCGCTGTTTATGATATTATCTCTTATAAAAATACCATTTATATTGGAAGCAATACCGGTTTGTATTATATCAATGCTGAAAACAAACTGCAATTTATTGAAGGTTCTCAAGGACAAGTATGGAACTTAAAAGAAATAGATGGCGAATTGTTTTGCGGACATAATAATGGCACATATTTGGTTGAAAACAACACTTTAAAACTCATTTCAAATTTTACCGGAGGTTGGGTTATAAACAAAGTTCCGGAGCAAAAAAATACCTATATTCAGGGAACTTATGCGGGCTTGGTGAGTTTCAAAAAAATTAATGGCGAATGGCAGGTAAAACACTTGGGAAAAACAACAATACCCGTAAGATTTCTTGTTTTTGAAGATGAATATACGGCTTGGATTGCACACGCAAGCAAGGGTTTATACCGCGTTAAATTTGATAAAAACTACGAAAATATTATTGAAATTACCGATTACAACAAAAAAGGGCTTTGGTCGGACTATTTTGTGAGAATATACAAACTCAAAAATACCGTTGCATTTCATACCTCAAAAGGTTGGCAAAAATATGAGACCTTAATTGACAGCATCGTTCCCTACAACTTATTAAACGATAAAATAACGAAAGACAGTTATATCATTTCTGAAGATAATATGGCTCAAATAGCCTATAAATCGGAAAATTCACTAACTTTTGGTTCTTTATTAAATGAATCGGAAAAAAGTTTAATTCCAAGTAAATACTTCAAAAAAAGGCTTATTCTCGGTTATGAAAATATTTCAAAAATAAATGATTCCATTTTTGCGCTCAATTTATACGATGGATTTATGTTTATTAATGTCGCTAATTTTAAAAGCAAAGAAGTTTTAGAAAAACCAATGCTTGAAAAAATAGTTGTAAACAATGAAGCTCTGGCACTTAATGCAAAAAATATTTCATTGCCATTCCTAAATAATACTATTGCAATAACCGTAAGTTCACCCTTTTCTAAAGACCATAGTTTTGAATACAAACTCTCCAACAGGTATTTGGATATTCCTTGGGCCACTGCAGCCAATGGAATTATTGAGTTGTCAAACCTGTTGGATGGAACCTATAATTTAGACATAAGAACTGTTGGGTTCAACAAAGAGAAATCACCTGTTTTATCTTTGGAATTTACAGTTTTATCGCCTTGGTATAAAGGCACTTTGGGCTTTTTTATATATCTATTTATACTTTTGCTAATTGGTCTAATCATTTATTTTTTCCATAAAAGAAAGGTTAGAAAAGAACAAAAGTTGCTTCAATTAATGTATGAAGAGTCACAAAAGAAAATATTGGAGGAACAAACTCAGGAAAATGAAAAGGAAATCATAAAATTAAAAAATGAATCCCTTAAAAATGAAATAAAGCTTAAAAGCAAACAGTTAGCTAATACCGCTATGTCTTTGGTTAAAAAGAATGAAACCCTGTTGCATTTAAAAAATGAACTACTCACCAATAAAATCAACTTCACTAACCAATATTCCTTTAAAAAATTAATAAAGCAAATAGACAATTCCATAGAGCACGTTGATGGATGGGAACTTTTTGAATATAATTTCAATCAGGTCCACGAAGAATTTTTTAACAAATTAAAAACTATATATCCAAGTTTAACCCATAAAGATTTGAAAATCTGCGCTTACTTAAGAATGAACATGAGCAGCAAGGAAATTGCTCCCTTACTCAATATTTCAATTAGAGGCGTAGAAACGAACCGATATCGATTAAAAATGAAACTTGGTATCGTAAAAGAAGACAGTCTTCGAGGTTTTTTACAGAATTTTAATTAATATCACTACGCTTTCTTGTCTTTTTAATAGAATTAAACTACATCAATACTACTTCATTTATAATATTTACTTGGCTATTTGTTAATAAAATAATCTGCTTAGTAATACGTCTTTCAGAAAAGATCCCTTTTTAAATTAAAGTGGCGTAACTAAAGTGTAGGTACATTTTTTAATAAAGAACATAAACTTATTAACTTTAACAATTACTTAACATTAATAATTCAAATTAAATGAAAACAAAAATAATTTACGCTTTATTGTTTGTTCCTTTCTTAATTTTTGCTCAGGAAAGAACTATTTCAGGTAAAGTTACTTCATCAGATGGAGAACCTATTCCTTCAGTAAATGTTTTAATAAAAAACACTTCTAAAGGAGTTGTCACTGATTTTGACGGAAATTTCAGCATTGCTGCAAATCAAAATGATGTATTGGTATTTAGCTATATTGGAATGAAACCTAAAGAAATTGTGGTTGGATTATCGGATATAATTAATGTTAAACTGGAAGACAGTGCTGAAAGTTTAGAGGAAGTTGTTGTTGTTGGATATGGTACTGTACAAAAAAGAGATTTAACGGGTTCAATTACCAGTATTAAAGCGGATGACCTCGCAAAACAACCTGCTTTAACTGCGGCACAATCTTTACAAGGTAAAGCCTCTGGGGTTCAAATTATTAGCTCCGGTGCGCCGGGAAGTACTCCAGTAGTGCGTATTAGAGGAATAGGTACCATATTAGGAGGGAGAAACCCTATTTATGTTGTAGATGGTATAATAACTGAAAGAATTGATAATATTAATAGTGATGATATTGTGTCCATGGACATCTTAAAAGATGCTTCTTCCTTAGCTATTTATGGAAGTAGGGCCGCAAATGGAGTTATTATGGTGACTACGAAATCGGGTAAAGAAGGTAAAATAAAAGTGGAGGCTTCTTCCTATTATGGAATTAAAACCGTGCTCAGTAAAGTGAATATGGCAGACGCTTCTTCCTACTCAAACTATTCTAATATTGCATTCAAGTACAATCGCTTTTCAGCAGATCCTCAATACAATACCGATTGGTTTGATGAGATTACCAGAACGGGAAGTGTTATGAACCATAACATTTCTATAAGTGGTGGAACTGAAAAAATGGCTGCATTTTTTAGTGCAAATTATTATGAAGAAGAAGGAATTTTAATAGGGAATGACTATAGACGTATGAATTTAAGAAACAAAGTAGATTACACCATAAGTCCCAAATTAAAATTTGGACACAATATCTCATTATCCTTAAATCGCGCTATACCAAAACCTTATAGTGCCTTTACAAACGCGTATAAACAATCTCCGTTAGTTCCTGTGCGCTATACTGATGGAGCTTATATAGGTAGATGGGGCGTTCCTTTTGATGATTTAGGTCATCAATATAACAATGTGGGAAATCCTGTTTCTCAACTGGAATTAAGTAATGAATTGACTAAAAACCTTGTTATTCAAGGAAATATTAATGCCGAATACAAAATAATTGATAAATTAAAATTCAATACCAGTTTTGCTATTGAAAGTGGTTATGGAAAATCATATGCTTTCAACAATGCCCTTGAAGCTTGGCTTGCAGTTGATCCTAGTAGACAAGTTTCCGCTTATCCTTCAGAGATACCAACTACTACCTTTACCCAAACTAAAGATGAATTTTATCATTGGGTATATGATGCCTTTTTAACCTATGATGATACTTTTGGGGAAAACCATAATTTTAAGATTGTATTAGGTACTACAACAGAAAAAGGGCAGAAAGATAAATTTAAGATAACAATGGATAATGTACCTGTAAATTCAGATTTATTTTCGTTACAAAATGGAGATAAAGGAACAGAAGTATTAGATTACAATGATACCAAATTGGATCCCGAAATAACACTTCGCTCCTATTTTGCAAGAGTAAGTTATGATTTTGATCATAAATACTTAATCACAGCTACAATCAGAAGAGATGGCTCAAGCGTATTCGCTAATAAAAATAAAAATTGGGGTAATTTTCCATCTGTTGGTTTAGGATGGGTGCTTTCAAAAGAAAGCTTTTTAGAAAATTCTACTTTTATAAACAATTTAAAATTAAGAGCAAGTTGGGGTCAATTAGGAAATCAAAATATTCCATTAAATACACTTACATTTAATTCAAATCTTGGTTATCCACTTGGATCTGATCAATCAATTAACCAAGGTTCAACTATTACGACGATTATAGATAAGGATGTGAGCTGGGAGGAAACTGAGGAATTTGATTTTGGTATTGAATTTGCGTTTCTTAACAATCGCCTTTCAGGAGAGATAGATTACTACAACCGATTAAATAACAATGCCATTTTACCAATTAGCTTACCTAATCCTTTTGGCACAAGCGAAAAAACACTTACACATGCTGGAGAAGTAAGAAATAAGGGATTTGAATTCGCTTTAAACTGGAAAGATAAAATTAATGAAAATTTCAATTACAGTATTGGTGGTAATTTAACTACAAACAAAAATGAATTGGAAAAAATTACCAATCAGTTTGCTTTTGAACAACAAGGTGGATTAATCGATAATGGAGCTTGGACAAAGAAATTAAGTGTAGGACAACCCGTTGGAAGTTTTTATCTTTTGGAAGTTTTAGGAATGGATGAAAACGGTGATCTTATTTATAATGACAGAAATAATGACAATGCTATAACTGATGATGATCGTAAATTTTTCGGTTCATACCAACCAGATTTGTACTATGGGGTAAATATTGGCTTCACCTATAAAAATTGGGATTTTAATGCAGACGGTTATGGAAACGCCGGAAGTAAAGTTTATAATGGAAAAAAAGCACAACGTTTTGGTGGTGAAAATATAGAACAAAGTGTAGCGTCAAACATTTTTTCTGCATCAAATGCCGAAAATCAAAATCCAGCACCTTCAAATGAGGTTCCCCTTTCTTCAACATACTTTTTAGAAAGTGGAGACTTTTTCAGGATAAATAATATTTCAGTAGGATATACCTTTCCAAAAATAATAGATGGAATTCAAAAATTAAGAATTTATGCTTTAGCACAAAATCCTATTATCTTTAAAAGTTTTTCAGGATTTACGCCAGAGTTACCTGGTGATGGAGATCCTACAAAAACTTCAGGAATTGAGCTAGATGCCTACCCATCTGTTTCCTCTTATTTATTTGGTATCAACATTAATTTTTAAACTTTAGGCTTTATGAAAACAACTAAAAATATAGTACTTATAAGTTTGACGCTTTTGGCCTTCTTATCTTGTAATGACAATGAATTTCTCGATGTATCTCCATCAGCAGAAACTCCAGAGCAGGCTTTATCGAACCCTAATGCAGCAACGGAATTGGTAAATGCTGTCTATAATAAATTATTGGATTGGAATGAAAGTTCCTTTTCTTGGATAGGCGTTAGCAGCATAACATCTGATGATGCAGATAAAGGAAGCGATCCGGGTGATACTGGTGGTGATAAAAACTTATTAGATGATTTGAATTTTTCAGGAACCACCATTTCTTTTAACGAAGTTTGGGAAGCGAATTACCAAGGAATTGCAAGGGCAAATCAAGCACTTAAATTTTTGCCTGATTTAGAAATTGATGAGGCACTTAAAACAAGGCTAATTGGCGAAAGTAAGTTTCTAAGAGCTTTGTATTATTTTAGATTGGCTAGAATGTTTGGTGGCGTTCCTTTGATTAAAGGTGTTCCAAGTATTGAAAATCAGGATGATATCAACGTGGCAAATACTAGGGCTACTAAAGAAGAAGTTTATTCATTTATCATTATGGATTTAGAGGATGCTGCGGCAAGTTTACCAACACATTATGGCGCCGCCAATCTTGGCAGAGCTACAAAAGGTGCAGCCTTAACAATGCTGGCAAAAGTACATATGTATCTAGGTACAACTGCTGATTGGCAAAAAGTAAAAGATTTAACCACTGAAGTAATGGGTTTAGGCTATAGTTTAACACCTGATTATTCCCATATTTGGAGAGAAATTGGCGAAAATAATGAAGAATCTATTTTTGAAATCCAAGCAAGAGGTGAAACTCCTAATAAAGGTGTTCAGGGCTATTTCGTATGTCAAGGCGCTAGAGGTGCCGGTGGCTGGGGATGGGGTTTTAATACGCCTACTCAAGATTTAGCGAATGCTTATGAAGCAAATGATACCAGAAGAGATGCCACTATTATTTTTAGGGGAGAAACCTTATGGGATGGACTTTTGGTTGCCAACACCGTTTCAAATCCTATGTACAATCAAAAGGCTTATGTAAGCAAAACCGAAGAAACCTTTAATGGAAACGACTGGGATTCAAATAAAAATATCCGAATTTTAAGATATGCAGAAGTGCTTTTAATGAATGCCGAAGCCGCCATTAAAGTTGGTGGTGACGCAGCAACACCTTTAAATGCGGTAAGACATAGAGCGGGATTGGGAGATGCACCCGTTGTTGACCTAATGGCCGTTTGGAAAGAACGCAGATTAGAACTTGCTTTTGAGCACGACCGTTATTTCGATTTGGTACGCCAAGGAAGAGCCGGAGTAGTGCTTAGGGCACATGGCAAAAATTTTGTTGACGGGAAACACGAATTGTTTCCAATTCCACAAGCTCAAATAGATTTAAGTAAGGGATTATTAACGCAAAATCCGGGCTATTAAAAAACGATTAAAAGTCTTTTTACAATAGTATAAAGAAATATTTTGATTTTATAAAAGGTTCAATCCTTTATTGCTGATTCTAATTATGAAACATTTTAACTATATCCGTATTTTATTTGTCAGTGTTGTTCTTTTTACTTCATTGCAATGTTGTTCTAAAAGTGAGAATAATACTGAGCCAGTAAACCCACAAACCCAACAACTCACCGATACTGAGTTGTTGGATTTGGTGCAAAGAAATACTTTCAAATATTTTTGGGATTTTGCGCATCCAACAAGTGGATTGGCTTTAGAGCGGTCAAATTTAGAGGCGTATGGTGGTGAAGCGGCTAATATTGTTACCACTGGCGGAAGTGGCTTTGGCGTTATGGCTATAGTTGTGGGTGTGGAAAGAAACTATATTACCCGAGAACAAGCTGTTGAAAGGCTGCTTAAAATAACAGATTTTCTGTTAAATGCCGATCATTTTCATGGTGCTTTTCCGCATTGGTATTATGGAAATACAGGGAAAGTAAGGCCTTTTTCCACTACAGATGACGGCGGCGATATTGTTGAAACCTCATTTTTAATTCAAGGGTTGCTAACCGCAAGACAATATTTTAAAAATGACAATGCTCAAGAAAATTCACTTCGCGCTAAAATTAACCAATTGTGGAATGAAGTGGAATGGGATTGGTACACCAATAACAAAGATGTGTTAACTTGGCATTGGTCTCCTAATTTTGGCTGGGCCATAAATCATGAAGTAAAAGGATATGATGAATCGCTTATTGCTTATGTGTTGGCGGCATCTTCAACAACTCATCCTATAAACAAATCTGTTTATCATAATGGTTGGACTTCCGGAAGTAATTTTCTTAATGGCACCGTATATTATCAAAAATGGAGACTGCCACTTGGACCCGAATATGGTGGGCCTTTATTTTTTGCGCATTACTCATTTTTAGGATTAGATCCACGAAATTTAGTGGATAAATATGCAAATTATTGGGAACAAAATGTAAATCACACCCTTATAAATCGCGAATATTGTATTAAAAATCCAAAGCAATTTGTAGGATATGGCGCAGGAAGCTGGGGTCTTACGGCTAGTGATGACCACCAAGGTTATTCTGCCCACAGCCCAACAAACGATTTAGGCGTTATTTCTCCTACAGCGGCATTGTCATCATTTCCTTACACACCAGAATTTTCCATGCAGGCATTAAGAAATTTTTATTATAATTTCGATGGGAAATTATGGGGGAATTACGGTTTTTATGATGCATTTAACCAAACGGAAAACTGGTATGCCACTAATTATTTAGCAATTGACCAAGGTCCAATAATTATAATGATTGAAAATCATAGAACTGGTTTGCTGTGGGACTTATTTATGTCAAGTCCTGAAGTGCAGGCCGGATTAAAAAAATTAGAATTTACAAGTCCGCAGTTTAATTAAAAGACAATACTTGGATTGCGTGTCATAAAATAAAACTGATGTTAAATCTGATTTTTTATCAGATTAATTCAGCATAAAAATTTAAAATACAATGAAAATTAAACAACAAATCGTAATTTCAATTTTTACAATACTGTTTGGCTTCATAAGTTGTTCAGAAAACCCAACTGTTGCGAAAAGAGATTTAAGCAGCACTTCTGAAACAAAATTTGATGCTAAAATGGAATCTTTTTTAGACAGTTTAACCAAGATTATGACCCTCGAAGAAAAAATTGGTCAAATGGTTCTTATGTCTACCGATTGGGAAAAAACAGGTCCAAGTATTAATGAAAATTATAAAAATTTAATTAAGGAAGGAAAAGTTGGCAATATTTTCAATGCCTATACATCAAAATTTACCCGAGAATTACAGCAAGTTGCCGTAGAAAATACCCGCCTTGGCATTCCGCTGTTATTTGGTTATGATGTAATTCACGGACATCGCACAATTTTCCCGATTTCTTTGGGAGAATCTGCAAGTTGGGATTTAAAAGCCATTGAAAACAGTGCGCGTATTGCAGCTACCGAAGCTTCCGCAGAAGGAATTCACTGGACTTTTGCACCTATGGTTGATATTTCACGCGATGCGCGTTGGGGAAGAGTTTCAGAAGGTGCTGGGGAAGATGTTTATTTAGGGTCAGAAATTGCCAAAGCAAGGGTCAAAGGTTTTCAGGGCGACGATTTATTTGCAACAAATACCATTTTGGCTTGTGCAAAACATTATGCAGCTTATGGTGCCGCTATTGCTGGAAGAGATTACAATACGGTTGATATGTCTGACAGGGAATTAAGAACCACGTATTTGCCTCCTTTTAAAGCAACAGTTGATGCCGGTGTTGCCACTTTTATGACTTCCTTTAACGAATTAGATGGCGTACCTGCCAGCGGTAACAAATATTTGCTGACCGATATTCTAAGAACCGAATGGGGTTTTGAAGGCTTTGTAGTAACCGATTATACTTCCATAAATGAAATGGTTCCTCATGGCGTTGCAAAAGACAATAAGGAAGCTGCAGAAATAGCTATAAACGCCGGTGTGGATATGGATATGCAAGGTGGCGTTTATATGGAATATTTAAAATCACTTATTTCCGAAGGAAAAGTTACAGAAGAACAAGTAACAGCCTCAGTAAGAAAAATTTTAGCCTTAAAATATAAATTAGGCTTGTTTAAAGATCCTTACAGATATTGCGATGAAACTAGAGAAAAGGAATTGGTGATGACGCCCGAACATCTTGAAGCCGCAAGAGACATGGCAAGAAAATCGAGTGTTTTATTAAAAAACAACAACCAAATACTTCCAATTTCCAAGGACAAAGTAGTTGCCTTAATAGGGCCTTTGGCAAATGACAAATACGATATTATTGGATCGTGGTCGGCTGCGGGCGATCGTATTACAAAACCAGTAACCGTTTTGGAAGGTTTCAAAGAAAAAATTACAAATCCTGTTAACTTGTTATTTACTCAGGGATGCGACATTAATTCTGAAAACACCAGCGACTTTCAAAATGCTATAAATATTGCCAAAAAAGCCGATGTTGTGGTCATGGTGATGGGAGAATCCGAAGGAATGTCTGGTGAAGCAGCAAGCCGAACAAATCTTGATTTACCGGGAAATCAAAAAGATTTGCTGAAAGCGATAAAAAAATTAGGTAAACCAATTGTTTTGGTTTTAATGAATGGAAGGCCTTTAACACTGGAATGGGAAAATACAAATATGGATGCCATTTTAGAGACATGGTTTCCGGGAACAATGGGAGGTTATGCCATTGCCGATTTAATTTTTGGAGATGCCAACCCTTCAGGAAAATTAACGATGACTTTCCCAAGAAATGTGGGGCAGATTCCTATTTATTACAATGTTAAAAATACGGGAAGACCGTATGAACTTAATGGTCCTGAACAAAAATACCGATCAAGGTATTTAGATGTTTCAAACACACCGCTTTATCCATTTGGCTATGGTTTAAGCTATACTTCATTTAAATATTCCAATTTCGCTATTGATAAAACATCTTATGCGTTTAATGAGAAAATAAACATCAGTGTAACCGTTACAAACACAGGTACTTTTGAAGGTGAAGAAGTTGTGCAACTCTATGTTAGGGATATGGTAGGAAGTGTTACCCGGCCTTTAAAAGAGCTGAAACGCTTTGAAAAAATGATGCTGAAACCAAATGAATCCAAAAAAGTAACCTTTACCCTAACTTCTGATGATCTTGCATTTTACACCAAAGACATGAGTTTTAAGGCAGAAGCCGGTGAATTTAAACTTTTTGTAGGAACCAACAGTGAAGAGGTGATTGAAACATCTTTTGTGCTGAAATAAAAAATTATTAATTACATACATCAAATCCAATATAACAGTTTTAATGATAATAAAAACCGAATTTTATGAGAACTTTTAAATTTAAACCAACCAATTTACTACTTGTTATACTGCTGATAATAAGTATGACTTCATGTGATGATGAAACTTTTTATCCATTAATTGCGTCTATTCCATGTAAAACACCTGAAGCTGCGGATCCTAACATTATCAACGATTTTCAATGTCAGGACAATATGTTGCTTCCAAATGTTGAAGCTATCTTAAATCCAGATGAATCTGGAGTAAACACAAGCAAGTTTGTAGGAAAATATATTGACCCGACTGGCGCTTGGGACGCTGTAATTATTGATTTTGGCGCTCCTATAAACCTTTCAACATACAATACCTTTAAAATTAAGGTAAAAACGAGTGTTGCAGGAACTTTAAAAGCCAAGCTAGAAGGTGGTTCTTCTGACGGTTTTGAGGTTGATGCAATTATTTCAAATACTGTTGATTGGGTAGAGTATTCTTTTGATTTTAGCAGTCAGTTTAATCAAAATCATCAAAAACTGGTATTGTTTTTCAATGCCGGTGTTGATACAGATGGCCTATCAGATATTTATTATATTGACGATTTGAGATTTGACACTTCAATAGATCCTTGTGCTGGTGTTGCCAAAGATATGACGGTTATAAATGATTTCGACTGTCAGCAAAATTATGATATTCCTGAAGTGGAACTTACTGCAACGCCTTCAAAAAATGCTATAAACAGCAGTAAATTTGCCGGAAAATATATTGATGAAACCGGCGCTTGGGATGCCGTAATCATTGATTTTGGCGCTCCAATAGATTTGACAACTAACAACCTATTCAAAATAAAAGTACTTGCTCCAGTTGAAGGTGTTTTAAAAGCAAAATTAGAAGGAGGAACTTCTGGCGGAAAAGAAGTTGATGCCAATATAACAAAAACCGGAGAATGGGTTGAATACACTTTCAATTTTAGCAGCGAAGCGAACGCAAATCATCAAAAATTAGTACTTTTCTTTAACGCGGGAGTTGATACGGATGGTAAGCAGGTTTATTATATTGATGATTTAAAATTTGCCAAAATCACCGATCCTTGTAACGGAGTTGTTACTGATTTAAGTATTATAAACGATTTCAATTGTCAGCAAAACTCAACCATTGGGGGATCTGTTTCAAGTTCAATTGTTGAAAACCCTGATCCAAGCGGTATAGACACCAGTGATGCTGTATTAAAAGTGACTGACAACGGTACAGATGCCTGGGATGCTTTGATATTTGATTTTGGAGGTCCAATGGACTTATCGGTAAAAAATTATTTGAAAATTAAAATATTATCCACAAGAGCAGTGCCTTTATTGGCCAAATTAGAAGGAGGAACTTCTGGAGCTAAAGAAGTTTGGGGTGCCATTACCACTACAGGGGTTTGGACAGAATACACCTTTGATTTTAGCGATCAAGCTGCAGAAAATCATAATAAAGTAGTGCTATTTTTCAATGGAAATCAAACTGACGGAACCACAACAGATGTTTATTATATTGATGACATTAGGTTTACCACTTATGACCCTTGCGCAAATGTGGCGATAGATTTAAGTATTATTAATGATTTTGAGTGCCAACAAAACTATGCTATTTCTGGTTCCTTGGTAAACGCTATTATTGATAATCCATATAAAACAGGAATTAACCTGTCTACCAAAGCTCTGAAAGTTACAGATAATGGTACGGACGCTTGGGATGCCATAATTTTTGATTTAGGCAGTGCCATCAATTTATCAACAAAAAACAAATTGAAAATAAAGATTTATTCCACAAAAGCAGTGCCCTTATTGGCTAAATTAGAAGGAGGAACTTCAGGAGCCAAAGAAGTTTGGGGTAGCATTACTACCACAAATGCCTGGACAGAATATACCTTCGATTTTAGCGATCAAGCTGCGGCAAATCACAATAAGATTGTGTTATTTTTCAACGGTGGAGCAACTGATGGAACAGCAGCTGATATCTATTATATTGATGATTTAAAGTGGGAATAATGAATTTAAGCTAA
>JBAZGP010000005.1:16051-32024 GCA_041652835.1 Lutibacter sp.
AGCTAAAATTATTTTCACTTTAGAAAAAAACCGTAAAAGCTAAAATTTAGTTTTTACGGTTTTCTTATGTTCCTTACTAATTGTTTTAACATTCCAAAGGTTTAAAAAATAATAACTATGAGGGAACATGAAGAAAAACAAGTATTATCAAACAAGATTTCACTCAATAAAAATTGATAATTTCACACCTCTTATTTGTATTTACGCCAAGAATTTCCTCCTTATTTAAAACAATCCTTATTATTAATTACTCATTATATGATAAATATCATAAGAATATCAACATCAAAAAGCCTAATTGCTTATTAATTCAATAATATTAACTGAAAATAGCGCAATTTTTTCGATTATTATTAATAAATTTGTAAAATGAAATAGTGTAAGAAAATTACACATAAAGTGTTACACATTTCTCTAAAAAACGTTAACGATTTTTAAATAAATTATGTTTAAAATTATAGAAAAAAAATTTCTTTCAGAAAATGTTGCAAGACTGGTTATAGAAGCTCCATATATTGCCAAAAGTCGTAGAGCAGGTCATTTTATCATCTTAAGAATCGATAAAAATGGGGAAAGAATTCCCTTAACCATTTCAGATGCTGATGTTGAGAAAGGCACAATTGTCGTAATTGTACAAAGAGTTGGTGTTACCTCTCATAAACTGTGTGACCTGAATGTTGGTGATTTCATATTAGATGTAGTTGGGCCGCTTGGAAAAGCTACCCATATTTCTAATGTTGGGACCGTATTGTGCGCCGGTGGTGGTGTTGGCGTTGCGCCACTTTTTCCTATTGTGCAAGCGATGAAATTAGCGGGAAACAGGGTGATAACCGTAATCGCTGCCAGAAATAAAGACCTTGTTATTCTTGAAAACGAAATGAGAGAATACTCAGACGAACTTATTATCATGACCGATGATGGCTCAAAAGGGACAAAAGGTCTTGTAACACAAGGAATGGAAGAGGTAATCCTTCGAGAAAAAGTCAATCAGGCTATTGTTATTGGTCCGGCCGTAATGATGAAATTTGCCGCTTTAACCACAAAAAAATACAATATTCACACCCTTGCAAGTTTAAACACCATTATGGTTGACGGCACTGGAATGTGCGGCGCGTGCAGGGTTTCTGTTGGCGGAAAAACAGAGTTTGTATGTGTTCACGGCCCTGAGTTTAACGCTCATGAAGTTAATTTTGATGAAATGTTAAGTAGGTTAGGTGCTTATAAAGATAAAGAGTCGGAAGGCTATGCTGAATACTTAAAATCATTAGAAGTCGAAGCCGTTTAAAATAACAGGCGAAATTTTTACCTCATTAAATTATTCTCAAAATGGAATCAGAATTAAACGAAGAATATTACAAAACCGAACGCAAGACCGAATGGCGTGATAAATTGCGAAAAGAAATAAAAAGCAAAGAGAGAACTGATATTACACGGGTTCGCATGCCCGAATCAGTACCAACTATAAGGAATAAAAGCAATATTGAAGTAAATAAAGGCCTAACCTTAGAAATGGCTATAAACGAATCGCATCGTTGTCTTGACTGTGTTGTCCCTACTTGTATTGTTGGTTGCCCCGTAGGAACCAACATTCCTAAATTTATAAAATATCTTGAAGCAGGAGACGTTCTTGGAGCTGCAGAAGTACTTAAAGAAAACAACTCATTACCAGCAATTTGCGGTAGGGTTTGTCCACAGGAGATACAATGTGAAGCCCAATGTTTTTATGTTAAAAAACTAAGTAAAGAAGGTGCTGCAATTGGCTACCTTGAAAGATTTGTTGCAGATTATGCACGGGAACATGGAGACCAAACCATTCCTACTTTGGCCGAACCAAACGGAATTAAAATGGCTGTAATAGGCTCAGGGCCTGCGGGATTAACTGTTGCAGGGGAATTGGCAAAATTTGGATATGATGTCACCGTTTTTGAAGCTTTACACGATCTTGGTGGCGTTTTAAAATATGGAATTCCAGAATTTAGACTTCCAAAATCAATTGTTGACTATGAAATTAACACCATCAAAAATATGGGCGTAAAATTCATTACCAACTTTATTGTAGGAAAAACAGCATCAATTGCCGATTTGAAAGAAGAAGGATATGTTGCCTTTTTTATTGCAAGTGGCGCAGGACTACCCAACTTCATGAATATCCCAGGTGAAAATTTTAGCGGAATTCAAAGTTCCAATGAATTTTTGACCCGTGTAAATTTAATGGGCGGAGCCGATAAAAATTTTGATACACCTGTTCATAGCGGGAAAAATGTGGTTGTTATAGGTGGTGGAAATACCGCAATGGACTCCGTAAGAACCGCAAAACGTATGGGTGCTGAAAGAGCTATTATTATGTACAGACGTTCTATGGAAGAGATGCCTGCAAGAGCTGAAGAAATAAAACACGCCATTGAAGAAGGAATTGAATTTATCAATCTTGCCTCTCCAATTGAATATTTTGCTGATGAAAAAGGTAAAGTCAATAAAATGAAGGTTCAAAAAATGGAATTGGGTGAACCTGATGCTTCCGGCAGAAGACGCCCGGTGCCTATTGAAGGTTCTGAATATGAGATTGATGTTGACAGCGTTATTATTGCAGTTGGCGTTTCTCCAAACCCAATTATTCAACAAAGTATGCCCGAACTTGAAATCACCAAATGGAATACCATTAAAGTTGATGAAAATATGATGACTTCAATTCCAGGACTTTTTGCTGGAGGTGATATTGTAAGAGGCGGTGCAACCGTTATTCTGGCAATGGGCGATGGAAGAAATGCAGGTAAGGGAATGCACGCTTATGCGCAAGCAGAAGTTTTGGCTAAAGTTTAAATGTAACTTTTAAACTATTTTTAAAATTGGTATTGCGCTTTAAAAAACGAGATCCCTGTTAATCAAATGATTAACAGGGATTTTATCTTAACATTTAATTATTTCGAATATTATTTAAAATAGATAAGGAATCAATCTTTTGATTTGTTTAGACTATGAAGCCGTTCTTTGTCTATTTCATTTATAAAATTTTTCTTCAAGCAATAATCTCACAAATAACCCTACAAAAAATAAAAATACGGCTATAAGAGTTTCTTTAAAACTTCAATTAATAAAAAATAGGAAACCACCTCAAAGAAGAGAAGTGGTTTCCCATTAATCAAATAATTATATTCAGGGATCCGGGTGAATATAATTTTTATTAAAATTACGGCGTGTTTTCTGTTAATCTGATGATAAAAATCATTTATATTAAAACTTATGCAAAAAATTATGAAATAAAATATTAATTATAAGGTGTTCATGAAATGTACCTTGGGAAATTATAAAATATTCTTAAACATTTAATTAATTTTCCATATTTGAAGTGGCAATAAATTGATCATAAAAATTGAGGGTTTTACAGGAAATTTATCCTGTATGTAATTGGAAATGCAAAATGTTTAAACTTCTAAAATATAAAAGCCCTGTTAATCAAACGATTAACAGGGCTTTTTGTACCTCGGGTGGGTACTTATATACATACTTATATAGCTGATTTATTGCTTATTATGTGTTTTTCAGTAACAGTACAGTAACAATTAATTTATTAAAAAGAGGTGGAAAGGTGTTTTTTCTGTGTTTTAAATTGATGAACGTTTTACTTCTTATATTAAACGTAGCTTTTCAAAAATCCTTTATAAATTAGAAATAGCTATGAGCAAAACTCAATTGGGTTAAACAACTTATTTCCAATTCCAAAAGGAACCAATCCTTTATGTTGCAATCTTCCAATGATAATTGAAGGATGTGTTTTAAATTTTTTAGCATAGCTTATAATATCCTTTTCGGTCAAAGGTAGCTTTTTTGTTATTTCATTTTCTTGCTCTTTAGCTAAGAGTAAATCTTCCGAAAATTCATTTGCTTCAACTTCATAAGTCTGATTTTCACCATCGTACTCAATATTTTCAATTGAAATATACTTTTTACCATGCAGTAATATATGACCAATTTCGTGAAAAAATGTAAACCAAAATATATCGTTTCTTTTATAACGACCACTTAATTGAATTAAGGGAATATCATTAAACCACCTTGTTGAACCATGTATTGGTGCTTTAGGTAAACAAGGAGTATAAACTACTTTTATACCTGCATATTTACATAACTCTTGTATTTGACTGAAAAAATCATTTGGTTGTGATACCATAATTATTTTCAGTTTTGGTAGAATTTCAACTAATTTCTTTCTATCGTATTCTGGAACACTTAAAATACCCGCTTGAATTTCTCCTTGTCTTAACCAAGCGGCAATTGCTCCAGCATTTTCATTTTCTTTTAATGATATTCTAAAATTAACCAGTAATTTTTGATTATGATAAAAGTCGTAATATCCTTTTGTGTTTGATACTTCAAAATAATCAAACAGATTAATAACCTTTGCTTCTTTTTTAATGGTTTTTTCAACCCACCCTAAAGAAGCCATTTTAGCATAAGGAAAGGATTTAGACCACTCAATACCTTCATTTATTGTTTTTTGATATTCAACTCTAGCCAAATATTCATCATAAGTTCTTTGTCTGTTAATCCAGAAATACGAAGGAATTTTTAATACTTGCTCAAACAAAATAGCCATTTGAGGAGTAATGCCACTTTTACCATTTAAAACATCTGAAATTGTTTTCTCAGGTTTTCCAGTTCTAACCGCAAATTCTTTCGCTCCCATTAGTTTTTCAGCTAAAATTTCAGCTAATGTTGTACCGGGGTGCGAAACTGATTGAGGGTAATATTGTGTAATTGTTGTCATTTGTATGTGTTTAGTGGTAATCTTCTATTTCGACTATTTCAACTCCTTTTATCTCTATCCAGAGATATTGACCGTTCGCATTGGTAGGGATTGGGTTTTCATGAGGTTCAAAAATTAACCTATAAGGATGGACTAAATTACAAGCCCATTGTCCTTTTCTATTTCCAACTAATTCGTGGTAATTACCAGGTAAATATCTAACATCTTCTAAAGTTTGTACTGCTGTTAAATCATCAAGTCGCTGTTTAAATAAATCAGCTTGTCGTTTCCCGAGTTTTTTTTGGGCTAATTTATCGTCATTAGCACACTTTTTTAATTTATTATCGTAAAACGTAATTTTCATGCAAATATATGATTTTTTATTAACAGTAAGTGTTAATAAAATTAATTTTTTGTTAAAATTTAATTAATCTTAATTTCTTCTCACATTAATCCTTAAAACCTACTTACAATTTATTTTAATCAACATATAACCTTTTTACCTGTAATAATAAATTGTATTGCTTCATCAAGTTTTGGTTAAAATATTCTTCATTTGTAGGGTCTAATACTGAGCTTAAATAAGCATTGTAAATATTTTTAAACTTAGACTTTATAAAAGGGTAATTGATTAATAAATAGTCTATAAAATCTTTATTGTTTTTTGCAAAAATGATAGCTAAATAAACTTCAATTGTATTATAATTAGTATCACACCAATTGGTATTTTTTAAAAATATTTCTTGAAATTTTGAAGCATTTAGGTAATCATCATTCCAAATATAAACACTAGAAAAGATATGATATATAGCTATTCTAGCTTCCAATTCAATTTCATCTTCTTCCACTGAAGGTGCAATTATATCGGTCAATCTTAAAGCAAGGTGCTTATTTTCAGCATCTACTACCAATTTATAAATATATTCAATTGGGTCTATTTCCTCTTCTTCAAAATCTTCCATAACTATGATTTTTCTAAAATCTCAATTTCCTCTTCTGTTAACCCATACAACGCATAAACCATTGCATCAATTTCTTTATCTGTATTTTCAATTTGGGTTTTTAATGTTAAGGCTTTTTGTTGCTCTTGTAAAAAGTAATCTTCCCACTCAGCTTCTTCTGATAAGGACAATTTTACTTTCTTTTTAGCTAACTCTTTAATAAATTCCGAATAGGTTAATAGATAGTATTCTTGTAGTTTTTTAGGTAAAATTTCTAATTCAAATTTTCTTAGGAGGACTCTTTGGTATTTTTGAGAAACTTCTTGTAATTCTTTGTTTAAAGCTAGCATTATATCAGCTTTTTCTATGAAAGGTCGTTGGTCTTTAAATGTGATGTTTTTTATGGGGAATTTTCTCAAGTCATTTAAAATAATTTTAGGGAATAATTTTCTAACTGACTTAGCCGTGTTTTTTAAAAAATAGTAAGACATTAATTTGCTGTTTAAAACAACAGTAATATATTTCAAAGAGATTGTTGAATTGGTTTTGTTTACAATAGCAATATTACTTCTATTATACAAAAATAAATCTTCTGAGAAAGTAGATATTAAACATCTTGGAAAATTACCTGTAATTTCTCTCACAATAATTTTTTCACCATCAAAAAGATTAAAATCTCTTGGTGCTGCAAGATGTTTCCCATATTTCAAGTATAAACCTGACCAATTAACAGAATATCTATTTACATCTTTACCCTCCAAATATTTATAAGTTTCATTATCAAATTGGTAGTTATAATCAAAAGGTCTATTTTTAACATCGTCAGCTGTTTGTTTAGGTTCTCCTTTACCTTTTTCATAAGCTTGTAAACCCGCTTTAATATCTACCAAATCATCTAATATTTCAGTGTTTGTAGTTATTTTTAAATTAAAACTATCATTTTCATCATCTAAAAAAACCTTAAATTCGCAACCTTGTTCATTTTGAAAATCTTGTTGTTTTTTATAATGAGATAAATAAAATTCATTCCCATTATTTAGGAAAATTTCAACTGAATTAGTAGTTGTTTTTTCTTTTTTGGCCAATAAAATAACTGTTTCTACATTGGCACTTTCAAATGAATAACCTTCTAAATTAATAATTTGATTTATTTTGCATTCGCTCAATAAAAATTTTCTTAATCCCTCTCCTGAATAAACCATTAGCCAAGCATTAGGAATAATCAAACCATAAATTCCTTTTCCTTTTAAAAGATATACGGATTTTTTAATGAAAAGTAGATAAGTATTTATTTGATATTTTGCAGAAATATACTCAGTTACAAAAAAATCTTTTTCATCTTGCTTGAAATTATCTCTTGCAAAAACATAAGGCGGATTACCAATAACAACATCAAAACCGCCTTTATATTCGTTATTAAATGCATCATCATAATTGCATAACATATTTTCAATAATATAGGCAATAGAGGTTTTTATATCTATGGCAAGGGAGCATTCTCCCTTGTCTAATAAAATCTCTTTGCTAAATGGCGGTAAATTGTGTTTTGCTCTGTTGTTTTTTATGTATTCTAAAGTGTGTGTTAACTGTGTTTCACTTTCAATTTCTTTACAACCAAATTTTTGTGTCCATAAAGGCAAAGCATTCTTTGTTGGCAAGGGAGCATGCAGGCTGTTTGTTGGCAAGGGAGCATGCAGGCTGTCTATTGGCAAGGGAGCATGCTCCCTTGTTGATGTTGCATCTTGTTCAATTGGCAAGAGAGCATGCTCCCTTGCTAATGCTGCATCTTGCTCTCTTGTTCTATGAATTTCTTTTGAAGTTACAGACTTTATTTTTTGTACTATTTTAGAAACTTCTTCTTCTTCACAAACCAATAATAAATGAATATGATCTGCACAAATATTATATGCCATTACATTTAAATGGTCTTCTTTTACAATAGTGGCAATGGTTTGTGTAATTATAAATTCATCTTTATTAGTAAAATAATTTACAGTTGGATATGGGTTTGCTCCATGATGTCTTTTTTCTCGCACTTTATAATCAATCATACGTTGCGAAGTTCTGCTATCGTGAACAGCGGTTGTTATATGAAAGGCTTTTTTACTTTTTTCTTTAAATATTTGAGGAAATTCATTTTCCCAATTAAAAGCTTTCTCTCCAGCAATTTCAGGGTCATCAATTAAGCTGTTGCCACACTTAATATTGTTGTTTAAATCGTTTAATTTACGATTTGGTTGTGCAGTTCTCAACCATAAAGACAGTTTTGCAATTTCAACACTTTCTTCATTTAAATCTACCCCAAACAAGTTGTTTTCTAAAATGCTTTTTTCAACATCGCTTAACACCATAGCATCACCAAATAATTTGGCTTGTAATTCATCAATATATTTGTGTTCGTTTATTAAAAAATCTAATGCCTGGTTTAAAAATGCGCCTGAACCACAAGCGGGATCGCAAATAGTGAGTTGTAACAACCAATTTCTGTATTCTGTTAACTTGTCAATTAAAGGTTTTATAGTTTTCTTCTGTCTTTTTTTGTCGGTAATATAATCGTCTTCTACAATTTGAAGTTCAGTTTTCTTTTCTTCGCATAACTTTCCTACTGTATTTTCAACAATGTATTTTGTAATGTACTTAGGTGTATAAAAAACACCGTCCTTTTTGCGTTTGCTTTTGGTTTTGTCAATGATTTGTCCTTCAAGTTGTGCTTTAATTTCATCCAATTCATTTAAGGAATTTTCAAAAATATGTCCTAAAATATTGACGTCAACTTCACTGTCAAAGTCATATTGAGAAAGATTTAAGGCGTGTTCAAAAAGTAACTTATCATCAATTTTTATAGTGTCTAAAATTTCATCGGGCTTAAACAATCCACCGTTGTAGGCAAATACATCATATTTTTTACCTTTAAAGCCTGTGTTTAAATATTCAAAATACTTTTTAAAGCGGTTATATAAAGGTATTTCTTCATCTAATTCTTGCAATGTTTTCCATTGATCCAATATCATTCTTACAGAATTTGGAGGCAACAATTGCCGGTCTTCAGAAAAGAATAAAAACAAGAACCTATCTAATAATTTTTGTGATTTTTTAAATAATTCTAAAGCATCATATTGAGGATTTAGCAACACCAAATTTTGATGTAATTCTCTTTTAAATAAAGAGTAATCATTGTACAATTTCTTAGTTATTGCATCTTCCTGACTTATAGACTGGTCTTTTATTTTCTTGGGAATGTCTTTTTCAATATTTTCATAAGCCAAACACAAGTATAATAAATTAAACTCCTTTTCTGTAAGGGTGAATAAATTGAACTCAATATGCTCAATGGCATTGTCAATGTAAAACCTTAATTTCTCAAAGTTTGAAGTAATTACATAAGTGCATTCAGGCTGGTTGTTTTTGTAGCCAAAAGCCTGAACTTCAATTTTACCTAAGTCCGTTGTATTCGTTCCTTTTAATTCAACAACCGCTTTTACGTTGTTGTTGATAATAATTGCACCATCGGCTTTTTTACTATCCTTTACATTTTTGTATTCAGTAGTTATGTTGAAATTGGGTGTTGGGTTTTTTGTATAACCCAAAATATTTACAAATAAGTCAATGATAAAACCACCTTGATATTGTTCTTCCTTGCTATTTCGAATGTTTTCTTGAATGGTTGAATTGTGAAAATGTTGTTGGAAAGCAATCCACTTTTCTGTTAGTAATTCCTTGTTTTGACTTTGCAAGTGCTTCTTAATTACGGAACTCTGAAATAAGGGCATAGTAGGTATTTACAATTTTCCGTCTAAATTAAGCTTTTTGAATTATAAATGAAATGAATTTTAGTATTTGTAATTTATTTGTTTAGTTGCAACGGAATCAACAACAATTACAATAACGCGCTTATGTGAAACAGAAGTTTTGGCTAAAGTTTAAATATTATTTTCAAGCTTTTTTTAAAATTGATATTTCGCTTTAAAAAATAAAAAAATCGTAACTCGTTATTTACTAACTTGTTACGATTTCTATTTGTACCTCGGGTGGGAATCGAACCCACACAACCTTGCGATTACTGGATTTTGAATCCAGCGCGTCTACCAATTCCGCCACCGAGGCTTATTGAATCGGTTTGCAAATTTAAAAATAATTTTCATCTAAAACAGAAAAACTTCACTTAGTTATAGCATTACCATTTAAATAATTTTAAATTTGCAGTCAAAATCCATCAACACAATAAATAACACCTTCAAAAAATGGACATCCCTTATCTAGAACCTAAAATTTTTGCCTGCTCCCAAAGTAAAGAATTGGCTAAAAACATTGCTCAACATTACGGTATTCATCTTGGAAACGTTGTGGTAACCAGATTTAGCGACGGGGAATTTCAACCCGCTTTTGTGGAATCGGTTAGAGGAAGACGAATTTTTATTATTGGGTCAACATTTCCAAATTCAGACAATTTAATGGAAATGCTTTTAATGTTAGACGCTGCAAAACGAGCATCTGCACGCCATGTCACTGCTGTAATTCCTTATTTTGGGTGGGCAAGACAAGACAGAAAAGACCAGCCTCGTGTTGCTATTGGCGCAAAATTAGTGGCGAATCTCTTGCAAACGGCAGGAGCAACCCGTATTATTACCATGGACTTGCACGCCGATCAAATTCAGGGTTTCTTTGAAAAACCTGTCGATCATTTGTTTGCTTCAACCATATTTTTGCCTTACATCAAACAATTAAATCTGGAGAATTTAACCATAGCTTCACCAGATATGGGCGGTTCCAAACGCGCCTATGCCTACTCTAAATTTTTAGAAAGCGATGTTGTTATTTGCTATAAACAGCGCATAAAAGCCAATGAGGTGGATTCTATGGAATTGATTGGTGAAGTAAAAGACCGTCATGTGATTATTGTGGATGATATGGTTGATACAGGAGGAACACTTACAAAAGCCGCAGAGATTATGATTGAAAAAGGCGCATTAAGCGTAAGGGCAGTTTGTACACATCCTATTTTATCAGGAAATGCCTATGAACGAATTGAAAACTCTAAATTGTTGGAGTTGATTGTTTCAGACACAATTCCATTAAAAAGAGAATCTTCTAAAATAAAAGTTGTAACTTGCGCCCCTTTATTCGCGGATGTTATGCATAAAGTGCAGGACAATACATCAATAAGCGGACAATTTTTAATGTAAATAATAATTAAATATAAATAAATGAAATCAATTACAATCAAAGGATCTAAAAGAGAAAGCGTAGGCAAAGTAGCTACTAAAGCCTTACGTAATGCTGATAAGGTTCCTTGCGTATTATACGGAGGAGACAAAGCATTACACTTTTCAGCAGATGAAACTGCATTCAAAAACTTAGTGTACACTCCAAACGTTTATACTGCTAAGATTGAATTTGAAGGAAACAAATACAATGCAATTTTGCAGGACATTCAGTTTCACCCAGTATCTGACAAAATTTTACACGTCGATTTTTATCAGCTATTTGATGATAAAATGGTAACTATGTCAATTCCCGTTCAATTGGTTGGGACAGCACCAGGCATAATTCGAGGCGGTTCGCTTCGCTTTGTAATGCGTAAACTAAACGTTAGGGCATTTCCTAAAGATTTGCCAGACTTTATTGACGCCGATGTCTCAAAATTAGATATTGGAGATAAATTATATGTTACTGAGTTGGCCAATAAGAAATACAGTATTTTAAATCCTGAAAATACCGTAGTTGCTCAAATTAGAACTTCTCGTAATGTTGCCAAAGTAGCAACTCCAGAAGAAGCTGCTAAAGTTAAAAAATAGATTTTTTATTAAATATAAAAAAGCGTTGCAATAGCAGCGCTTTTTTATTTAATTAAACCGCCACTCTTTTTTATTACTTTTGTATGATGCAATTGTATAGATTAATAAAATTATTGTTTAGTTCAAAAAAGGAAGCCCAAGAGTTAGATTCCATGAAAAAATATTTAATTGTTGGTTTAGGAAATATTGGAGAAAAGTATGCTGCGACCCGGCATAACATCGGTTTTAAAATTTTAGATGAAATTGCAGCAAATGAAGGTATTACTTTTACAAGCGAAAAACTGGGTGCCACAGCCACGTTTAAATTTAAAGGAAGGACTTTTGTTTTATTGAAACCATCAACCTATATGAATTTAAGCGGTAAAGCAGTGAAATATTGGCTCACCAAAGAAAACATTTCCATTGAAAATTTATTGATTATCTGTGATGATTTAAACCTGCCTTTTGGTGCTATTCGGTTGAAGGCAAAAGGAAGCGATGGTGGACATAACGGTTTGAAAGATATTACTGCCGTTTTACAAACTCAAGAATACACACGATTTAGATTTGGCGTTGGATCAGAATTTTCTAAAGGTCGCCAAGTAGATTTTGTTTTAGGCGAATGGGACAAAAATGAGTTAAAATCACTTCCTGAACGTTTAGATAGATCAGCAGAACTCATTAAATCGTTTGGTACTGCTGGATTAAACAACACCATGAACACCTTTAATGGAACTTAATTTCCCTTCTTCCCATCCTTAATCCTTCCCAAAGGGAAGGAAACTAGCTGCGTTTTTGCAGAATCAACAAAAAAGTCTTCCTTTTGGGAAAATTTAGATAGGATTTTGGTCTGAAGCATACCATTCTGCATGGGAAGTTCATAATCAATTAATAATATCCAACAAAAAAGTCTTCCCTTTGGGAAGATTTAGATGGGATTTTGGTCTGAAGCATACCATTCTGCATGTGAAGTTCCTGTTTCCTGTAATTTTAAGGAGTGTAGCTTGATGTTTGCTGGCAACCTGCTTTTAATTTTTTCAGCAAAATCCACCAACATCATTTCACTGGTTGGCTGATAATCAACCAAGATAACACTGTGATCTCTTTTTTCCAGTTCCCTTGCCAATTCAAGATGTGGCGTATTTTTGTTAAAAACAGTGGCATGGTCAAATTTATCCACAATTTCTGAGGTAACAATTTTTTTCAAATCCCCAAAATCAATCACCATCCCATATTTTGCGTTGGTTGAATCCCAAACTGGTGTTCCAATTACAGTTACGAAAAGTTTATAGCTGTGTCCATGTACATTTTTACATTTTCCGTCATAACCGTACAAGGCATGCCCAGATTCAAAATTGAATTGTTTTGTAATTCTAATAATACTCATTTTCTTTCAACATTTTAAAATTTATTCATCAAAATCTTTTCTGTTTTTGGCTTTGTGATACATAAAATACGCCAAAATCACTAGTAATATAAAAGGCAGATAAGTGCCAATCATCACACCAATTTCATACCCTTTATCGGGAGCATTTTTAATTTTCTCTTCAATATTTATCTGTTGAAGAAATACGATAAAATTCAACAGCATCTGTTATTTTTCAAATTTTTGCAAAGCTTTTTTTGTAGCTTCAGAAAGCACTAATTTACCGCTTATTTTTGCTCTTTCTTCCAGTAAAGTATCCCAATTCTCGGTGTTTTCCCACAATACTTTCTTCATTTCATTTAATGCTTCCGGATTGTATTGCGATAGCTTCAAAGCTAAATTTTCAACTTCTTTGTCCATGTCGCCAATAGATTCAAAAACTTTGGTAAACAGTCCTTTTTCTTTTGCCCAATAGGCATTTTGCCAACTGGTTGCATCTAATGTTAATTCACTTAAAGCTGCCAAACCCATTTTGCGCTCTACTGCGGGCGCAATTACAAACGGTCCAATACCAATGGTGAATTCCGATAATTTTATAGAAGCTTGCTCTGTAGCAAAAAATAATCGCAGGCCGCCGCCAAACCTACACCTCCTCCAACAGCATTTCCCTGAACGCGGCCAATAATTAATTTTGAACATTTTCGCATCGCATTAATCACTTTGGCAAAACCTAAAAAGAATTGTTTTCCTTCTTCAAATGTGGAAATAAGGCTCAATTCATCAAAAGATGCGCCGGCACAAAATGTTTTTTCCGCTTCACTTTTTAAAATAATCACATGAACTTCCTTATTGGAACTTATTTCAATAAAAGAAGCTTCCAACCGACTTAACAGTTCTCCGGGAAGCGAATTGCTTGCGGGATGCCCAAATTCTATGGTGGCAATATTATTTTGAATATGTGTATAAAGACTTCCGTTGCTCATAATGTTCAAAGTTACGCGATTTTATGCAAATATTTCTGTCTAAATTTGATAACTAAAATACCCGCTCTCATAAACATCCACACCGTAAAAGCCATCCATATTGCATACAATTTTAAATTGAAGTAATCGCCTATCAAAAGAACAGGAATAAATCCTAAAAAAGTGGCTGTCAATAATAAATTTCTTAGTGTTGCAGCCTCTCCAAGTCCTTTAAATATACCATCAAAAACAAAGGCAATCGCATTTATTGGCTGCATAATAAGTACTATCCAAAAGATATCGTAAAATGCGTGCAATACTAAAGCATCTTTTGAAAAAAGTCGGCCTATAGGAAAGTAAAAAATAGCGCAAAGCAAGGCGAGTATTATGGAAACAACAATAGAATACCTGCTTAATTTAATGCTGAGTCTCCACAGCTTCTTATAATTTTTTTCACCCAATAATTTTCCGGAAACAATGTCGCCAACACTTGAATATCCATCAATAAAAAACGCAAAAAATAACCAAATTTGAAAAGCGATGGTTTGTGCCGCAATATAGTTATTTCCATATTTCGTGGCATAGGCATTCGCCAAATACAAGGCAACATTTAAAGACAACGCCCTTCCCATTAAATTTAGGCTTAATCCAAGTAAATTTAAAATTTCTTTGTTGAAAGTAAAAGACAGTTTTATGCTAAAAGGCGTTTTTTTCAACAACAACACCAAGGCTAAAATTGCCATCACGGCTTGCGCAATCACACTTGCCCAAGCTGCTCCTTTTACGTTCATAGGTTCTAAAAATCCTTCAATACCAAAAACTAAAATGAAATCAAGTACGATGTTTAAAACAGCGCCGATAATGCTAATGACCATAGGCCAATAGGTATTTTGCAGACCTCTAAAAATTCCAAAAACCGAAAAAACAAAAAGAGCTAACGGAAGGCCAATTGCACGTATTTTATAGTAATCAACAGCATATTTTAAAACCAGTCCGGAAGCATTGTAAAGTTGAAAAATTTCTTCGACAAAAATTACAGTTATCAAACAGAGGATTCCGCTTAAAATTAAATTAATCATAATAATTTGCGCGGGCAAAGTTGCTATTTCGTCTAATTTTTTAGCCCCTAAATATTTTGATATGGTTGCAGAAATAGCTGAACGTGTTTGGGCTAAAATCCAAATCATTGCTGAAATAAAGGAACCGGCAATTCCTACTGCCGCAAGCGCTTCGGTTGGGTTTACTGTTAAATTTCCAACTATTGCTGTATCGGTAATTGAAAGCAATGGTTCTGCAATACCTGCAATTATTGCGGGAATGGCTAATTTATTTATTCCCTTAAATGTGATGTTGGACCTTTTATACATTTAAAACTTTCTCATAACAGTAAAATGGAAACCCGCTTTGGTTTAGAAAATAAATGCTTCCCAATTTTACATAATTGCGCTTTTCATAAAATTGTTGATTTCTTTTATTTTGGCTGAAGGTATCCAACCTAACGGAACCATAGTTATTTTCTCTGGCAAAATTCTCAGTGAAATCCATTAACTTTTGGGCAAATCCTTTTCCTTGATAATTTGGATGAACCGCCAAACGGTGAACGTAGAGGTTTTTTTGATTTTTTGTGAGCCATTTTACAGGATGATATTCCTCATCCTCAATTTCGGTAAGTACAATTAAACCAACAATATTAGTTTCGATTTCCAATTTCCAAATTTGTTGCAATGCAATATCACTGCCTAAAATTTCTTTTGTAGGATAACTCTCAGACCATTGAAAAATGCCTTGTTCAATTAAGTTTTGGGTACAACTTTTAACAACAGAAAGCAACTGTTCCAAATCATCTTCTGAAGCCTTTTTAATCACCATCTTATTTATAAATAGCTACTTATTAAAAATAAATTCTATGCTTTTCTTCACTACTTTTTCCAAGTGAAAAGGCATTGTTGTACTTTTCCAAGGTTGGGTGCAACCCAAAGGATGATTCATTTCTTCCACAAAAATAAGTTTGCTTTTTGGATTCCACATATTTAAGTTTTTGGCTTCTTCCGGCAAAACAACATCATCATTTTTTCCTTGGATAATTAAGTATGGAATTTTTAAATTTTCAACAGCGCTTTTAATGGTTAATCGCGCTTCGTTCTCTTTAAAATTTTCATAAAATTGATACAAATGAGGCATTTCTT
>JBAZGP010000006.1:0-29300 GCA_041652835.1 Lutibacter sp.
AAATCTGAACTTCCAAATAAGTTGTATGTGCTTTCCAAAATAGCAAAACCATTCCACGGAGAAACCGCCATTTTAAATGTTTGTTGAGATAAATAATGCAAGGTTCTCATATGAAAATTAAATCCAGTGAATTTATTTTCATCATAAGCGATTGTATAGATATTTTCTTTAGAAGCACCATTATCTGTAACAAAAGGAGCTAATGGGGTATCTTCTAGAGCATAACCTAAGTTTATAAGATTGGTACACGCATCAATAGTTTCTGTCCACATTGGGGTTCCTGTATATACTTCAGCATTTAAATATAATTTTGCCAATAAAGCATAAGCAGTTCCTTTATTTACTGAACTTGAAGCAACACCTGGTGTAGGTATTGGAAGATTGTCAATATTATCTAATATATCTTGAACAATAGTTTGAAAAACTTCTGCTCTTGGTGTTCTATGAGGAAACTCTTCAGCATTTGTGAAAGTTCTAGGGAATGGCACATCACCATAGTTGTCAATAGCTAAGTAGTAATAATATGCTCTGGCAACAATTGTTTGTGCCAATACTGTAGCAACTTCTGGGTTTTCTGCATTTACTTCCAATAACTCAATTGCTCTATTGGCTCTTGGAACGGCATCATAAATTAATCCCCATAATTGGTTAATGGCCTCAGTGGTATTTCCCCAAGTATGTGTATGTAAAACACGCCATTTTCCACCATCATCCCAGTCAGATCCTCTTGTTGGAGCTACAGCTTCATCACTAGGAATTTCTTGAAGAAACCACCATCCGCCGCCATCAAGCATGCTTTGGGTTTTTGTGAATACAGGATTGGCAACTCGAATAGCTTGTTCAGCATTTTCAGGGTATTGATCCCCTATAATAAAATCTGAAACGTCACTTTCTAATTCTGTGCAATTGTATAGCGAGAAACTAGCTATAAGTACGATTGCAATTTTATATATATATTTCATTTTCTTTATATTATAATTCAACGTTTATACCAAAAGTAATTGTGCGTGTTTTCGGATAAATATTATATTGATCTATACCAAAATAAATTTCACCTTTACCTTTATCCCCTCCACTAAAGTTAACTTCAGGGTCTATTCCATCATAATTTGTTAAGGTAAATACATTATTAATTGATGTATATACTCGTAATTTACCTATATTTTTAAAGATGGTTTTTGGAAGTGTATATCCTAAGTTTATATTATCCAATTTAATAAAACTTCCATCTTCAACATAATAACTTAAAGCTTGATAAGCTCCGCCAACATACCCGTCTAATGCAAAGGCTTCATCAAGAACGTTTCTTTGAGTAATATAATCAGGATTACCAAAAACTTGTTTGGTGGCATTGTAAATATCATTTCCTACAACAGCTCTAAATGACAGACTTAAGTCAAAGTCTTTATAGACGAAATTATTGCTCCATCCCATTTCAAAATCAGGTAAAGCATTTCCAATTGGTTTTTTATGTAAATCAGACTGAGAAACATCATCTAAATAATAAATTTCATTGTCGTTACCTTTAATTAACCATTTTCCATCTTCACTAACTCCGGCATATTCAAAACCAAAGAAAGTTCCTAAATCATGATTAGGCAACATTCGTTGAGTTGCAACACCAACAATACCTGGAGCTGAAATATATCCAACATCTCTATAAGCCAAATCATATTTTCCACCATCAAGAGAAACAACTTCCATACTATTTTTAGAAAAAGTAAATGTAGTATTCCATTTAAAATTTTCAGAATTAAATACCTTTCCAATTAATGTAGCTTCAAAACCTGAGTTTTTCATTTCTCCACCATTATAATAAATTTTTCCGGCATAATTTGTTTCGGTTGGTACATCATAAACGGATAACATATCTGTTATCTTTTTAGAATAGTATTCAAAGGAACCTGAAATTCTGTTGTCTAAAATCCCAAAATCTAAACCTAAGTTAATTTCTTCGTTTTCATCCCACTTTAAATCTGGGTTTCCATTATTATAATAATCTAAATTTACAATTGGAGCTCCTGTTACAGGATCAATTGAAGAAGTATCAGAAGGGCCAACTCTTAAATAAGATAGGTAGCTATCAATATTACTGTTACCTGAAATACCCCAACTGGCTCTTAACTTTAATAAGTTGAAGAACTGACTGTTATTTTTAATAAAATCTTCGTTAGCCATGTTCCAAGCTACTTGAATTGAAGGGAACCAACCCCATTGATTGTTATCTCCAAAAACTGATGATCCATCTCTACGAATCATTGCAGTTAAATAGTATGTTGAGTTATAATCATACATTGCACGTGCAAAAACACCAATATCGGTTCTTTCTCCTTTATATGATTTTATATCACCTAACCTAATATCTTCAAAATTTCGAAAATTATCTGCCCCTAATGAGTTTGAAATAGGTTCTCTTCCTTCTGATGAGAGTCCATCCCAATCTTGTTTTCTGTATGAATAACCAGCTAAAGCGGTTAGGTTGTGAACATTGTTAAAAGTTTTCTTATAAGTTAATGTTGCTTCAAGCATTCCTTGTGCCCAGTTTTCATAAGCTCTTTTACCGTAACCTGCTCTTATTAGCGTATTTTGTGTTCCAATTGTATTGGTGTATTTTGGTTCAAAATAAGTAGTTTCATCATCATTTCTTAAATAACTTAAGTTTACAGCTCCATTTAAGCCTTCAATAAAGGTATAATCTAAACCTAAATTTCCAGTATATTTTTTAGCATCTCTTTCATTTTGAATTTGATTTAAACTTGCTGCTGGGTTATAGTAGTTAAATACTCTTGTAGTTTCAAAATAACTGCCATCTGCATTATAAATAGGATCCGTTGGAAGCCTTTGGAAAGATTGAAATAATACATCTGTGCCGCTATTACTGCCATAATTAACATAATCGTTTTTTTCTATAGTAGCAGACATTCCCATAGTTATATTTAACTTGTCGTTAAAAGATTTTTGGCTCAAATCTAATCTACCGGTAGTTCTATTTTTATTAGAACCATCAATTACACCTTGAAAATCCGAATTGGTTATTGAAGCTCTATAAGTATTTGTATCAGAACCGCCAGAAATTGCTAAATTATTGTTTATAGTTATACCAGTTCTGTATATTTCATCCTGCCAATCTACGTTACCTCCGGCATCAGAAAAGTCACCGTATTTATCTTGGTTTGCATCGATATAATTTCTATAACTTTTTGCAGATTGAAGGCCTAATTTTTTATAAACCTCATCCATAGCAACATACGTGTTATATTCAATTTTAGCACGTCCGCTAACCCCAGATTTTGTTGTTATAAATACAACGCCATTTGCACCATCTGCACCATAAATAGCTGTAGAGGCTGCATCTTTTAATATGTCAAAAGAAATGATGTCTTCAGGGGCAATAGTAGTAATATCTACGCCTCTAACACCATTCACTACATATAAAGGGTCGCCTCCGGCAGCAAAACCAGCAGCACCTCTAATTCTTACATTAAAACCTGCATTTGGGTCACCTCCTTGTTTGGTTAAGCTTACACCGGCTGCCTTACCCTGAATTGCTTGGATAGGATCTACAAGTGTACCTTTATTTAAATCTTCAGAAGAAATTTTAATGGCTGCTCCAGTTTTGTCTTTCTTTTTGGCTGCTCCATATCCAATTAATACAATTTCATCCAAAGTTTCAGCGCTTTCGATTAAAACAACATTAACAGTTGTATTGTTACCCACGGTAACTGATTGCGTAGTGAATCCCATATAAGAGAATACTAAAACATCCCCTACATTAACTTTTTCTAAAGTATAGTTCCCGTCAAAATCTGTTGCGGTACCTATACCTGTTCCTTTAATTATAACGCCAACTCCAGGCAATCCGGTGCCGCCTGTTGCTTCTGTAACTTTACCTTTAATGGTTTGCTGGGCAAACAGCACTACTGGTAAAAGAAGTATGACATTAAACAAAAAAATTCTTAAATTTTTCATCTATTTTAAGTTAATTAATAATTAAATTTGTTATTGAATTAGTGTACTATTTTACATTTCACTTTGTGAAGTTAAGGACTTAACATTTATTTAACAATGATTAAGGTCATTATTAAAGCTTCGCAAACGTTTTCGTGTTTATAACTTTATTACGCAAACGTTAGAGTGTCAAGGCTTTATTTCTAGCGTTTCAGGCAGTTTTAACTGTAATTACGTCAATTTTTCAAATTTTAAACTAAAGTTCCTCCAAATGTTCTTCTTCAAACCTTCCTGTTTTTAAGTATAAAGCTTATATTTGTAAATCAAATAAATTAGCTTAAAAATATGAAACCCAGAATTACCCTAAAAAAGATTGCAAGAGAGTTTGGAGTATCCATTTCAACGGTTTCAAAAGCATTAAAAGACAGTCACGAAATTAGCGAAGAAACCAGAGGAAAGATTAAGGCTTTCGCCGATTTTTATAACTACAAGCCCAACAATTTAGCCTTACAGCTTCGCAACCAAAAAACTTCCGTAATTGGTGTTATTATTCCCGAAATTGTCCATCATTTTTTTTCAACGGTTATTAACGGCATTGAAAAATATGCCACAGAAAAGGGATATAATGTAATGGTATGTTTGTCCAATGAATCTTACGAAAAAGAGGTTTCAAACATGAGTGTATTAACCAATGGTAGTGTAGATGGTTTAATCGTTTCTATGGCGCGAGAAACACAGCAAAACCAAAATTTTAAACATTTTGAGGCCTTAATTTCTGACGATTTTCCCTTGGTTTTATTCGATAGAATTAATGATGATATTCAATGTGATAAAGTGATTATTGACGATATTGGAGGTGCTTTTAAAGCGACCAATCATTTAATTGAAATAGGTAAAAAACGCATCGCTTTAATAACAACTCTTGATTTTATATCAGTGGGTTCATTACGAAGGGAAGGCTATTTAAAAGCGCTTACAAATCAAGGTATAAAAGTGGATGAAAGTTTGATTTATAAAATAGATGATGAAAAAGATTTATATGAACAAATTGAACGGGTAATCAATGTAGCAAATCCGCCCGATGCCATTTTAGCCGTTAACGAAATTTATGCGGCAATTGCTTTAAAAACGGCTAAAGGTAAAGGACTAAATATACCTAAAGACATTGCTATTATTGGTTTTACAAGCGGATTAATTTCAGAATTTACTTATCCGCCATTGACTTCAGTTGAGCAACACGGATCCTTAATGGGCAAACAAGCTGCCGAATTATTAATTAACAGAATTGAGAATCTGGCTCCTGCCGATTATCAAAAAGTGGTAATTTCACCTACGCTAAAAATTAGAAAGTCCACTTTGTCAGCCAATTAAGAATTTTTTAATGGTTTTTTGGTAATCCTCATTTTTAATTTAATTTTTTATTCAAAAATTTTCATTCAACGCAAAGGTTGTAGTACGCGCTTTGTGATATTTTAGCTTAAATCTTAGAACTAAAAAATTAAAAAATTGAAAATTAATTTATATATTCGCAACGTAAAAGCAATTTTACACGTACTATTTTCACACTTCACACAAAAATAACAACTGAAGCTTTATGGCTTTAGTTTGTATTATTATATTTTTTTAACACATACATTATGGAAAAACGGAAACTAAGTTTCTGGGATATCTGGAACATGAGTTTTGGTTTCCTTGGAATTCAAATGGGTTTTGCGCTGCAAAATGCGAATGCCAGTAGAATATTGCAAAATTTTGGAGCCGATGTTCATGAGTTGTCTTGGTTTTGGATTGTTGCTCCTTTAACAGGTTTAATAGTTCAACCTATAATAGGTCATTACAGCGATAGAACCTGGACCAGACTTGGTCGAAGACGTCCCTACTTTTTAACAGGAGCATTATTGGCTTCTGTGGGGTTGGTTTTAATGCCAAACGCCGATATGTTTATTGCCATTATGCCTTCTTTATGGGTAGGCGCGGGAATGTTGATGATTATGGATGCTTCATTTAACGTGGCTATGGAACCTTTTAGGGCTTTGGTTGCCGATCTTTTACCTTCGGATCAAAGAACGCTTGGATTTAGTGTTCAAACAATTTTAATTGGTATTGGCGCAGTTATAGGTTCTTGGTTGCCTTATGTTTTAACAAATTGGTTTGGCGTTTTAAATGAAGCCGAACCAGGCGAAGTGCCAGCAAATTTAGTACTCTCTTTTATTATTGGGGCGGCAGTTTTGGTCATTAGTATTTTAATCACCGTTTTTACAACAAAAGAATATTCGCCTGAAGAAGTGGCTCAATTTACAGTGGATTCAAAGCACGAAGAATCTGAATCTGAAGTTGAAAAAGAATCGAGTTTGTGGAATATATTTTCCGATTTTAAGAAAATGCCTTTAACCATGCGACAATTGAGCTCTGTTCAATTTTTCTCATGGTTTGGTTTATTTGGAATGTGGGTATTTGCTACACCTGCAATTGCACATCATATTTACGGATTGGCAATAGATGATTCGCATAGTCTTGCTTATAATATTGCAGGTGATTGGGTGGGTATTTTATTTGGTGTTTACAATGCGGTTTCTGCTGTTTACGCTTTCTTTTTACCGGCTATTGCCAAAAAAATTGGAAGAAAGAGAACGCATGCCTTTTCATTGGTTGTTGGTGGTATTGGATTGATTTCAGTTTATTTTATGCCCGATGAAAATTGGTTAATTCTGTCTATGCTTGGTGTAGGAATTGCCTGGGCAAGTATTTTAGCCATGCCTTATGCTATTTTGGCAGGATCAATTCCGCCTAAAAAAATGGGTGTCTATATGGGGATTTTTAATTTCTTCATAGTAATCCCTCAAATTATTAACGCGTTAATTGGTGGTCCACTTGTAAAATATTTTTACGGTGGTGATGCCATTTATGCTTTGGTAATGAGTGGTGTTTCATTTTTAATTGCAGCGGTATTGGTAGTTAGGGTAAAAGATGTTGATGATACTGTAATAATAAGGAGTTAAATGAAACGAGCACCGCAAATTTTCACATACAAAGGAATGATTCTTGGCGAACAGCATCTGTTACCGCTAAAAAATAAAATTTAAATAGATGAAACGAGCATAACAAATTTTGATATATAAAGGAATGATTAATAGCGAACAGCAGCTGTTACCGCTAAAAAATAAAATTTAAACAGATGAAACGAGCACCGCAAATTTTCACATACAAAGGAATGATTCTTGGCGAACAGCATCTGTTATCGCTAAAAAATAAAATTTAAATAGATGAAACGAGCATCACAAATTTTGATATATAAAGGAATGATTAATAGCGAACAGCAGCTGTTACCGCTAAAAAATAAAATGTAAACAGATGAAACGAGCATAACAAATTTTGATATATAAAGGAATGATTAATAGCGAACAGCAGCTGTTACTGCTAAAAAATAAAATGTAAACAGATGAAAAAAGAGATTGCATTTATATTTGATTTGGATGGCGTTATTGTGGATACCGCAAAGTACCATTATTTGGCCTGGAGAAATTTGGCAAACACTTTGGGATTCGATTTTACCGAAACACAAAACGAATTGCTAAAAGGGGTGAGCAGGGTAAAATCGCTTGAGATTTTGTTGGAAATTGGTAAAGTTAAATTGTCTGAAGAAAAAAAACAGGTGCTTTTGCTTCAAAAAAATAAGGAATATTTGTCTTATGTAGATAAAATGACTTCAGATGAAATTCTTCCTGGAGTAAATGATTTTTTAAACTTTTTGGAGGTTAACAACATCAAATTTGCTCTGGGTTCCGCAAGTAAAAATTCGCCGATAATACTTGAAAAAGTAGGGCTTTTAAATAGGTTTACTGCTATTGTTGACGGCAATGATGTTTCTAAGGCAAAACCCAATCCCGAAGTATTTTTAATGGGTGCTAAAAAATTAAATGTTAAACCCGAAAACTGCGTGGTGGTAGAAGATGCCATTGCCGGAATTCAAGCGGCAAATGCTGCAAAAATGATAAGTATAGGAATTGGAGATGCCAATGTATTAAATGAAGCAGACTATGTTTTTAAAGATATGACGGCCATTACACCCGATTTTTTAAAAAATCTAATGGATTAAGAAAATGAACAAAAATTATATTAAACCTAACGACTGGTCTATAATTGAAGAAGGTCTTGACCCAGAAAATGTTGAAGCTTCTGAAAGTTTGTTCAGTATTGGAAATGGTTCTATGGGCCAACGCGCCAATTTTGAAGAATTTTATTCGGGCAAAACTTTTCAGGGAAGTTATATTGGCGGTATTTATTATCCCGATAAAACAAGAGTGGGCTGGTGGAAAAATGGCTACCCAGAATATTTTGCCAAAGTGCTGAATGCTCCAAATTGGATAGGGATTAAAATTCAAATCAATAAAACGGAACTGGATTTAAATACCTGCCAAATTTTAAATTTTAGAAGGGAATTAAACATGAAAGAAGGCTGGTTAAGTCGTTCTTTTCATGTAATTCTTGAAACTGGAGAAGAAATTCAAGTCAATACAAAACGTTTTATAAGTTTGGAATACAATGAAATTGGCGCTATTGAATACCATATTAAAGCAATAAATTTTTCAGGAGAAATTACTTTTTCTCCTTATTTAGATGCTGGTATTGTGAATAAAGATTCCAATTACGATGAATATTTTTGGAAAATTCTAAAAATTACTGAGGACAAAAATAACGGATGTATTCTTTCTAAAACGTTAAAAACAGAATTTCATGTGGCAACCGCCATGGAAGTTTCATTTACTTTAAATGATAAAAAAGTTGAAGCCACCCAACAAACTGAGGTGAAAGAAAAATCATTGCATTATACCTATAAGTTAACTGTTTCTGAAGGCGATACTGCCACAATTTACAAATATGGAAGTTGTGTAAGTTCCTTAAATTATGCAAATGAAGATTTGATTGAAGCAGCTTTTAACAATGTTAAAAAAGCGCATAAATTAGGTTTTTCACAACTTTTGGAAAGTCAAAAACAGTCGTGGTCAGCAATTTGGCACACGGCGGATATTATTATTGAAGGTGATATAAAAGCGCAACAAGGCATTCGATTCAATATTTTTCAATTGAATCAAACCTATTTGGGAACCGATGCGCGATTGAATATAGGCCCAAAAGGATTTACTGGTGAAAAATACGGAGGAAGCACGTATTGGGATACTGAAGCGTATTGTATTCCTTTTTATATGGCAACAAAAGATGCCAGCGTGGCAAAAAATTTATTGCTCTATCGTTACAATCATTTGGAAAAAGCCATAGAAAATGCACAAAAATTAGGATTTAAAAATGGTGCTGCCTTATATCCAATGGTCACAATGAATGGGGAAGAAAGTCATAATGAATGGGAAATTACTTTTGAAGAAATCCATAGAAACGGCGCTATGATTTACGGAATTTATAATTATGTAAATTATACCCAAGATTTTGAATATGTTCCGAAATTTGGATTGGAAGTGATGATTGCCGTTGCACGTTTTTGGCACCAGCGCGCCAATTTTTCTGAAGCAAAAAAACAATATGTTATTTTAGGCGTTACTGGTCCAAATGAATATGAAAACAACGTAAACAATAATTTTTATACCAATTATATAGCAAAATGGTGTATTGAATATGCGGTGGAATGCATAAATAGGGTAGAAGAGAATTATCCGGAAGATTTTAAGCGCGTAATGAAAAAAGCAAAATTGAAGGAAGAAGAAACCAAAGAATGGCTTCAGGTCGCCGAGAACATGTATTTTCCTTTTAGTGTTGACCATAATGTTTTTCTTCAACAAGACGGATTTTTAGACAAGGAATTAATTCCAGTAAGTAAATTACCTGCTTCTGAACGCCCCATCAATCAAAAATGGTCATGGGATCGCATTTTGCGTTCTTGTTATATCAAACAAGCTGATGTTTTACAAGGAATGTTCTTTTTTGAAAACAAATTCAGCAAAGAAGATTTGGAGCGCCATTTCGATTTTTACGAACCTTTAACCGTTCATGAATCGTCACTTTCTCCTTGTGTCCACTCCATTTTGGCAGCTTCAATTGACAGAATGCCAAAAGCTTATGAGCAGTATGTTAGAACAGCGCGTTTGGATTTGGACGATTACAATCACGAAGTTCACGAAGGTTGCCATATTACCAGTATGGCAGGAACATGGATGTCGATTGTGCAGGGTTTTGGCGGAATGCGTGTTTGGGAAGATGGCGTTTTATCCTTCAACCCACAAATTCCAAAAGAATGGAAATCGTATTCATTTACCATTAATTTCAGGGGAAATATTATAAATGTTTATAAAAGTCAGACCGAATGTAAGTTCTTTAATGAATCAGAAAACGACCTAAAAATCAGGATTAATTCCGAAGAAATTTTAATCTCGTCTAAACAATTGGTTACCGTATAATACTTAAATAACAAATATGAAAAATCTTTGTTTCCTAATACTTTTGATTTTAGGCAGTTCAATATATGCCCAAAATATAGATAGAATTGAACCTCCAAATTGGTGGATTGGTATGGAGAATAATCAACTGGAATTGTTGATTTACGGAAAGGATATTGCTCAGTTTACACCTTCTGTGGACAATAAAAACATACAGGTTTTGGACATCAAGAAAACGGAAAACAACAACTATTTATTTCTGAATTTAAATTTGTCTAAAGCCGTTTCAGGGAAAATCAACATCAATTTTTCAAAAAAAGGGAAACGCGCTAATTTTTCTGTTGAATATGAATTAAAAGAACGAAATAAAGATTCAAAAATAAAAGAAGGTTTTAACAGCACCGATGTTATTTATTTAATTACGCCAGATCGTTTTGCAAATGCAGATGCTACGAATGATATTGTAAAAAGCATGAATGAAAAAACCATTAACAGAAAGGATGATTATGGCAGACATGGAGGTGATATTAAAGGAATCACCAGCCATTTGGATTATATAAATCAAATGGGTTTTACCGCTATTTGGCCAACGCCATTGCTAATCAATGATATGAAAGAAGGTTCTTATCACGGATATGCAATGACCGATTTTTACCAAGTTGATCCGCGGTTTGGAACTTTAAATGATTATGTTGATTTGTCCGAAAAAGCCAAAAGCAAAGGTTTGAAACTTATTATGGATCAAGTCGCAAATCATATTGGAATAGAACATTGGTGGATGAAAGATTTACCAACTAATGATTGGCTAAATTATCAGGATGACTATTTAAAAAATAATATTGTCATTACAAATCACCGACGAACCACAAATCAAGATTCTTATGCCTCAGTTAAAGATAGGAATTTAATGAGTGAAGGCTGGTTTGTATCAACTATGCCCGATTTAAATCAGCGGAATCCCTTGTTGGCAAATTATTTAATCCAAAATAGTATTTGGTGGATAGAAACACTCGATTTGGGTGGCATACGTCAAGATACTTATCCGTATCCAAATAAACAATTTATGTCTGATTGGGCTGGAGCCATTATGAAAGAATATCCAAATTTCAGCATTGTTGGCGAAGAATGGAGCACCAATCCATTATTGGTTGGCTACTGGCAGCAAGGGGCAAAAAACAAGGACGGTTACCAGTCGAATTTATCGTCCACGATGGATTTTCCTATGCAAAAAGCGATTGTAGAAGCGTTGAATGAACCGGAAAGCTGGGATGAAGGGTTTGTAAAAATGTATGAAGGTTTGGCAAATGATTTTTCTTATGCCAATCCGAATAAAATAGTGTTATTTCCCGATAACCACGATATGGATCGGATTTTTACGCAATTAAAAGAAAATGTGGTGAATACCAAAATGGCATTGGGTTATTTATTGTCATTGCCAAGAATTCCACAAATTTATTACGGAACTGAAATATTAATGCAAAATTCCGCCAAACCTGGTGATCACGGTTTAATTCGAACCGATTTTCTTGGAGGCTGGAGCGGCGATAAATCGAATGCTTTTACAGGTGAAGGATTAGCAGACAATCAATTGGAAATGCAATCATTTTTGAAAAAAGTGCTGAATTACCGAAAAAATAGTGAAGCCATCCATTCGGGAAAAACCATTCATTTTGCACCTGACAATGGAATATACATCTTGTTCAGAATTAAAGATGATGAAACAGTTGTTGTCATTTTGAATAAAAATGAAGCGCCTGTAACTTTGGATTTAAATCGATTTGAAGAAGTTGGTTTAAAAGGGAAATCCCTGAAAAATATAATTACCGATGAAGTGTTTATTTGGAATGATGCCATGCAAATCGACTCAAAAGGCGTGATCATTTTATCAACAAAAAAATAGTATATTGAAAATCACAATCATTCAGAAAATTTCTGGAATCAAAAGTTTCAAATTCCGATTGAATTTTATTAAATAAAAACTAAATGAAACGAGCATAACAAATTTTGATATACAAAGGAATGATTATTGGCGAACTGCAGCTGTTACCACTAAAAAAATAAAATTTAAACAGATGAAATTATTAAAGTTATTTTTATTGTTTTTTGTTGTAGGAAGTTCATTTTTATATGCACAAAATGCAGATAGAAAATTTGTTTCTATTCAACAAGATAATGGACTTATTGAGTTAAAAACCAATGATGGATATTACAGAATAAAACCCTATTCAACAAAAATTATAGAAACTTCATTTATTCCAAACGGAGAAGTTTACAATCCAAATTCTCATGCAGTTGTTTTAAAACCTGAAAATGTTGAAATTAAAATGACTGAAAATGAAAATGCGATTCAGTTAACAACAGATGGGATTTCAATTCGAATTACAAAAACACCATTTCAGATTTCCTATTTTTATAAAGGCAAGGAACTGATTTCTGAACGAAAAGGGTATGTTAAAACCGAAGAGTTTGAAACCTTAGATTTTAATTTAGCACCTGAAGAAATTTTATTTGGCGGTGGCGCCCGCGCATTGGGAATGAACCGAAGAGGTTATAAATTGCAATTGTACAACCGAGCAGATTACGGTTATGAAACCCATTCAGAATTGATGAATTTTACCATTCCTTTGGTGTATTCCTCTAATTTATATGCCGTTCATTTTGACAATGCGCCTATTGGCTATTTGGATTTGGACAGTAAAAAAGACAATTCTTTGCAATATGAAACCATCAGCGGAAGAAAAACATATCAAGTGGTTGCGGGTGATTCTTGGAAGGATTTAATTGACCAATATACCAGTTTAACTGGAAAACAGCCAATGATTCCACGTTGGGCTTTGGGCAATTTTTCAAGCCGATTTGGGTATCATTCTCAAAAGGAAACCCTGAACACCATTGATAAATTTATAGAGGATAAAATTCCAGTTGATGCTGTTATTATAGATTTGTACTGGTTTGGAAAAGAAATTAAGGGAACTATGGGGAATTTTGAGTTTTTTAAAGATTCATTCCCAAATCCGAAGAAAATGATTGCCGATTTAAAGTCGAAAGGCGTTAAAACCATTTTAATTACAGAACCGTTTATACTGACAACTTCTGGTAAATGGGACGAAGCTGTCGAAAAGGATATTTTGGGAAAAACCAAAGAAGGCAAACCATATACTTATGATTTCTACTTTGGAAACACAGGACTTATAGATATTTTTAAGCCAGAAGGAGAAGTTTGGTTTTGGGATATTTACAAAAAATTCACCGATTACGGTGTTGCTGGCTGGTGGGGAGATTTAGGCGAACCTGAAGTGCATCCTTCCGATTTGCAGCATGCTACTGGTTCAGCTGATGAAGTTCATAATATTTATGGACACAATTGGGCAAAACTTATTTTTGAAGGTTATCAAAAGGAATTTCCAAATCAGCGTCCGTTTATTTTAATGCGCGCCGGATATTCAGGTTCACAACATTACGGAATGATTCCATGGTCAGGTGATGTGAACAGAAGCTGGGGTGGATTGCAGTCGCAACCTGAAATTGCGCTTCAAATGGGAATGCAAGGATTGGGATTCATGCATTCGGATTTGGGTGGATTTGCTGGCGCAAATTTAGATGATGAATTGTACACGCGCTGGTTGCAATATGGTGTTTTTCAACCCATTTATCGTCCGCATGCTCAAGAAGAAGTTCCGTCGGAACCTGTTTATAGAGAACCAAAAACAAAAGCATTGGCGAAAAAATCCATTGAATTGCGTTACAGTCTGTTGCCTTACAATTACACTTTGGCTTTTGAAAATAATCAATTTGGAACCCCTTTAATGCGACCTTTATTTTTTGAAGAACCTACTAAAAATCAGTTATATATCAATGATAAAACCTATTTATGGGGAAATAACATATTGGTGAGCCCGGTGGTTCAAGCGGGATTGAAAGAACAGGACATCTATTTTCCATCGAATTCGAATTGGTTCGATTTTTACACGGATAAAAAAGTTAAGGGAGGACAAACAATGACTGTTCAGCTAAACAAAGAAAGCATTCCTGTTTATGTTCGCGGAGGTGCTTTTATTCCAAGAATTCAACCCATTCAAAATACGGGTTTGTACCATTTAAAGTCGTTCGATTTGCACTTCTATTTCGATGAATCCGTTAAAGAAAGTGAAGGTAAGTTGTACAATGATGATGGTGAAACCTCAAATGCTTATGAAAAAGGAATGTACGAAATCATCAAATTTAATAGTGAATACAAACACCATTGTTTAACTATTAAAATGGAATCTGAAGTTGGTAAAAACACGCAATTTTCTTCAAAAGAAATTAAATTGATTGTTCATAATATTTCAAAAAAGCCTAAAAAAATAAAAGGTTATACTTTTGATTGGAATGAACATCATAAAACAGTAACAATTATTGTTTTAGTAAAAAATCCATCAGAAAAAAGGATAAAAATTAAATTTCATCATTAATGAAAAAATATCTATTCATATTACTATCAATTGTTTCTATAACTTGTTCTACAAATAATAAAATGAAAATGGGAAGTACAAATAATGCCGAAAAACCATTTATTTGGGAAGGCGCAAATATTTATTTTTTGCTAACTGACCGATTTTATAACGGTGATGTTTCAAATGATTTGAAATTTAATAGGACTCAGAAAACTGGTAAATTAAGAGGGTTTGAAGGAGGAGATATTAAAGGGATTACTCAGAAAATTAAAGAAGGTTATTTTAATAATTTGGGTATTAATGCTATTTGGTTTACTCCTGTTGTGGAACAAATTCACGGCGCTGTTGATGAAGGTACCGGTGTAACTTTTGCCTATCATGGTTATTGGACAAAAGATTGGACCGCTTTAGACCCAAATTTTGGAACTAAAGAAGATTTGAAGAATTTGGTTGAAACTGCGCATAAAAATGGGATTAGGATTGTCTTAGATGGCGTGATTAATCATACCGGTCCAGTAACAAATGTAGATGCTGTTTGGCCTGATGATTGGGTGAGAACAGGTCCGCAATGTGATTATCAGACTTATGATTCTACGACCTCTTGCACTTTGGTTAAAAATCTTCCGGATATTAAAACTGAAAGCAATACAAATGTTGAAATCCCAACGCAATTGGCTAAAAAATGGAAAGCTGAAGGAAGATATGAGCAGGAAATGAAGGAATTGGACGATTTCTTTAAAAGAACCGGCTATCCGAGAGCGCCAAAATATTATATTATTAAATGGTTGACAGATTATATTACTGAATTTGGAATTGACGGTTACCGAGCTGATACCGTGAAACATACTGAAGAAGATGTATGGGGCGATTTTAAAAACGAATGCAATTACGCTTTCAAATTATGGAAAGAAAACAATCCGGAGAAAGTTTTGGATACCAATAATTTTTATTTGGTTGGCGAAGTATATAATTATAGTATTTCCGGTGGCCAGTTTTTTGACTTTGGCGACAAGAAAGTCAATTATTTTGAAAATGGTTTTAACAGTTTAATCAATTTCGAATTCAAATGGAATGCTGCACAATTGCCAACTTATGAAGCACTTTTTTCAAAATACAATGCCATTTTAGCAAATGATTTAAAAGGATATGGCGTTTTAAATTATATCAGTTCCCATGATGATGGCGATCCTTTCGACAAAAACAGAACAAAACCTTTTGAATCGGCCACCAAATTATTGTTATGTCCAGGCACAGCTCAAGTCTATTATGGAGATGAATCTGCTCGTTCCTTAATTATTGAAGGTACTGTTGGAGATGCCACTTTGCGTTCCAATATGAACTGGAACGAGATAGAAAATAACCATAAAACCAAAGAAATTTTGTCACATTGGCAAAAACTTGGAAAATTTAGGAGCAATCATCCTTCTGTTGGCGCAGGAATTCATAAAATGATTTCTGAAAATCCTTATGTTTTCCAAAGAACCTATTCAAAAGGCAATTTTAATGATGCTGTTGTGGTTGGATTGGATTTATCCGAAGGCGAAAAACAAATTCATGTTGGCGATGTATTTATGGAAGGAATTATTTTAGTTGATGCTTATTCCAATACAGAGGCGACTGTTAAAAACGGAATGGTTAATTTAAACACACCATTTTCTGTTGTTTTATTAGAAAATAAAAATTAAAAAGAATGAAAAATAGTTTAAAATTTAGCCTTGTGCTATTAAGTGTAATCCTGTTTTCATGTTCAAAAAAGAGCGAATTGCAAACTGCAGTTGCTTCTCCAGATTCAACTGTTAAAGTTGAATTTAATTTAACTGAAAAAGGAGAACCAACTTATTTGGTGACTTTCAAAAACAAGGAAGTTATAAAAAAATCGACTTTTGGTGGTTTTGATTTAAAAGATATGGCGGCCTTAAAAGAGAACTTTGAAATTATAAATGCAACAAAAAGTAATTTCAGTGAAGTATGGGAAATGCCTTGGGGCGAACAAACCAAAGTTGAAAATAATTATAACGAGTTAAAAATCGAGTTACAAGAAAAAACGGATTTAAAACGAAAAATGACCATTGTTTTTAGGGTTTATAATGACGGACTGGGTTTTCGATATGAATTCCCTGAGCAGGAAAATCTTTCCGATGTCATTATTACCGATGAAAATACCCAATTTAATTTAACCGGAAATCATACTGTTTGGTGGGCTCCTGGCGATTGGGATATTTATGAACATTTGTACACCACTTCAAAGTTTGCTGAAATAGATGCCTTGTCAAAAGCAAATCATCCAAATTTAGCACAAACCTATATTCCTGAAAATGCAATAAATACACCGACAACTATGAAAACGGATGAAGGTTTGTATTTGAGTTTTCACGAAGCCGCTTTGGTTGATTATTCAGATATGACTTTAAAAATAGACAAAGAAAATTTATCCATGACCAGTGAATTGGTGGGTTCTGAGCGAACTGGCTATAAGGTAAAAAGAACAGTTCCTTTTCATACGCCTTGGAGAACCCTTCAAATTGCGGAGAAAGCAGGCGATTTAATTGAATCCAAGCTTATTGTAAATTTAAACGAACCAAATAAAATTGGAGATATTTCATGGTTTAAGCCTACAAAATATATGGGAATTTGGTGGGAGATGCATTTGGGAAAATCCACGTGGGATTATAGTGGAAATCAAGATATGACTTCTTTTACAACTGATGCAAAACCTCATGGAAAACATGGGGCAACTACTGAAAATGCTAAAAAATATATTGATTTTTCTGCAAAAAATAATATTGGAGCTGTTTTGGTTGAAGGATGGAATACTGGCTGGGAACATTGGATTGGTTTTGAGGATAGAGAAGGAGTATTCGATTTTATAACCCCATATCCAGATTATGATTTAAAAGAAGTGGTGCGCTATGGTAAAGAAAAAGGTGTTGAAATTATTATGCACCATGAAACTTCAGCTGCCACAGAAACTTATGAAAAACAGCAGGATACAGCCTACGCTTTAATGCAAAGTTTGGGAATACATGTGGTTAAAACAGGTTATGTTGGTAAAATTTTACCAAAAGGGGAATACCATCACGGACAATATATGGTAAATCAATATAACAACGCAGTGATAAAAGCTGCAAAGTATCAAGTTGCCATTAATGCACACGAACCAATTAAAGCTACCGGTTTGCGCAGAACGTACCCGAATACTATTTCTCGTGAAGGTTTACGCGGACAGGAATTTAACGCTTGGGCTTCGGACGGAGGAAATCCGCCGGAACATTTACCAATTGTTGCTTTTACGAGAATGTTGGCCGGGCCAATTGATTATACACCAGGAATTTTCGACATTAAATTTGACAAATGGAAAAAAGACAATCAGGTAAACACAACCATTGCACAACAATTGGCTTTGTACGTGGTCATTTACAGTCCGGTTCAAATGGCTGCTGATTTAATCGAAAACTATGAAGGAAATCCTGCATTTCAGTTTATAAAAGATGTGGGTGTAGATTGGGAAACAACAAAAGTTTTAAACGGAGAAATTGGGGATTTTGTTACCATTGCCAGGAAGGAACGCAGTTCAGAAAATTGGTTTGTGGGTGGAATTACCGATGAAAATTCAAGAGAAATGGAACTTTCTTTTGATTTCTTAAGTCCGGATACTACCTATGAAGCAATCATTTATGAAGATGCAGAAGATGCCGATTGGAATAAAAACCCAACAGCTATTAATATTAGAAAAATAGAAATTACAAACCAATCCAATTTAAAATTAAAATTAGCTCCTGGAGGAGGTTTTGCCATCAGTTTAAAACCATTAAAAAACAATTAAAAATGAAAAATTTACTTTTTATAGTAGTGCTTGCTGTTTTAGTATCGTGTAAATCAGAAAATAAAAATGAACAATCTAACGCAAATAATATGACAACGATAAAACCAATTTCAGATGAAGTATTGGAAGATGCGGTAATTTATGAAGCCAACATTCGCCAGTACTCACCAGAAGGAACTTTTCAAAAATTTACGGAAGATATCCCTAAATTGAAGGAATTGGGTGTAAAAATTATTTGGGTAATGCCTATTTATCCTATTTCAACAACAAAAAGCAAAGGTAGTTTAGGAAGTTATTACGCTATATCCGATTATACCAAAGTGAATCCTGAATTTGGAAATTTAGAAGACGTAAAAAATTTGGTAAATACCGCACATGAAAATGGAATGTATGTAATATTGGATTGGGTGGCGAATCATACTGGTTGGGACCACGTGTGGTTAAAAAACCATCCTGAATATTATACAAAAGATGAAAAAGGTGAAATTACGCATACCGTTGGAACAGATTGGACAGATGTTGCAGATTTAAATTATGACAACATGGAAATGCGTGCTGAAATGTTGGAGGATATGAAATATTGGCTAAAAGAAGCTGATATAGACGGATTTAGATGTGATGTTGCTGGCATGGTTCCAGTTGATTTTTGGGATAACACCATTGAAGAACTTAAAAAAATAAAACCCGTTTTTATGTTAGCCGAAGCTTGGGAGCCTAATTTATTTGAAAATGGTTTTGATATGGGTTACAATTGGGATACCTACCATATCATGAACGCCATTGCAAAAGGTAAAGAAACCGTTAAAAACTGGGATAATCGTATGGCTCAAATTGATACTTTATATAAAAATGATGAGATTTTAATGAATTTTATAACCAATCACGATGAAAATTCTTGGAGTGGAACTGTAAAAGAACGTTTGGGAGATGCTTCTGAAGTGATGTTGGCATTGTCGTATTGCACACCAGGAATGCCTTTAATTTATAGCGGTCAGGAATATGATATGAACAAACGTCTGCGCTTCTTTGAAAAAGACACCATTTTTAAAACAAAAGGTAAAGTGTGGCCGTTATTGGCAAAATTAGGAGAACTAAAAAATAACAATAAAGCTTTAAACGGCGGTAAAAACCCTGCTTCTTATAACAAAATTAATTCTTCTGACAATAAGGATATTTTAATTTTTTCAAGGGAAAAGGATGGTGATAAAATAATTTTTGTAGCCAATTTATCCAATAAAGAAGTTACTTTCACAACTGAAGAAGAAGGAGAATCAATTGATTTTTTTAGCAATGAAAAATTTGTGTTTTCCAAAGAAAAGCCCCTGACTTTTAAAGCATGGGAATATAAAATATTGATTGATTAGTAAACTTAAAATTTTGAAAGTAGAAAAAAGACAAAACTGTCTTTACGAATCATCTAAGATATTTTGATAATGATATACAAGATTTAAGTTTTAATATTCAAAACTTATAACTACCAAACAACAACAATCAAAACAAGATAAGGCGTTTATTTTAAATGCCTTATCTTATGGTGTTTCACGAAATCGTTTTAGTGAATAAAACCTTGTTTTGTAGGAAAAAAATGCATTTAAAAGTAACTTTGTAATATATTTTTAACTCATGAATGAACCAATAAAAAAGATAGCTGTTTTAACCTCGGGAGGTGACTCCCCAGGAATGAATGCCGCAATTAGAGCTGTTGTTAGGACTTGTGCCTACTATAGGGTGGAATGTGTTGGTGTTTATAGAGGTTATCAAGGTTTGATTGAAAAAGATTTTGAAATTCTTACCGCGCGCCATGTAAGTAATATCATCAGTAAAGGAGGCACAATTTTAAAATCTGCGCGTTCCAATGAATTTAAAACGACAGCTGGAAGAACCAAAGCTTATGAAAGTTTAAAAGAAGCCGGTATTAGCGCATTGGTGGTTATTGGAGGTGACGGAACTTTTACAGGGGCATTAAAATTTATTGAAGAATTTAATTTTCCTATTGTTGGAATCCCTGGCACCATTGATAATGATATTTACGGAACAGACAATACCATAGGATACGATACTGCACTAAATACAGTTGTGGAAGCAATTGATAAAATTCGTGATACCGCAAGTTCCCATAATCGATTGTTTTTTATTGAAGTTATGGGTCGTGATGCTGGATTTATTGCTTTGAACTCCGGAATTGGATCAGGAGCAGAAGAAATTTTGATTCCTGAAAAGGATTTAGGATTGGATCGATTGGTTGAGTCTCTTAAAAAAAGTAAAGAAAGTGGAAAAACCTCAAGTATAATCGTTGTTTCCGAAGGAGATAAAATTGGAAAGAGCGTTTTTGAATTGGCCGATTATATTAACGAGAACTTCCCTTATTACGATATCAGAGTATCGGTTTTAGGTCATATGCAGCGCGGAGGTTCACCAAGTTGTTTTGATAGGGTTTTAGCGAGTAGGTTGGGTGTAGCGGCAGTGGAAGCTTTACTGGATAGGTCAACAGGCATTATGGTGGGTATTACAAATAATCAAGTGTCGAAAGTTGATTTAAATAAGGCCATAAAAATGAATAATGATATTAATAAAGAATTACTTAAAGTTGCTGAAATAACTTCAGTATAAGAATACAACAATAAATTAAAATAATAATTATGTCAACAGTAAAAATAGGAATTAATGGGTTTGGGAGAATAGGAAGAATTGCTTTTAGAGTAGCAGTAGCCAGACCAAATGTAGAAGTGGTGGGAATCAATGATTTGTTGGATGTGGAACATTTGGCATATTTATTAAAATATGATTCAGTTCACGGAAAATTTGATGGTGATGTTGAAGTGAAAAACGGAAATTTAGTGGTTAATGGAAAATCCATCAGAATTACTGCCGAACGCAATCCTGAAGATTTAAAATGGAATGAAGTGGGAGCAGAGATTGTTTTAGATTGTACAGGTATTTTTACCAGTTTGGAAGGTGCTCAAAAACACATTACAGCTGGTGCTAAAAAAGTAGCCATATCAGCACCATCTGCTGATGCGCCAATGTTTGTTATGGGCGTAAATCATACTAAAATTACTGCTAAAGATACCATTGTTTCAAATGCATCTTGTACAACCAACTGTTTGGCGCCTTTAGCTAAAGTTATTCAAGATAATTTTGGAATTGTTGAAGGATTAATGACCACAATTCACGCAACAACAGCAACACAATTAACTGTTGATGGCCCATCAAAAAAAGATTGGAGAGGCGGCAGAAGTGCATTAGTTAACATTATCCCTTCTTCAACAGGAGCCGCAAAAGCGGTAGGGAAAGTGATACCAGAACTAAATGGAAAATTAACAGGAATGTCTTTTAGAATACCAACTGCAGATGTTTCTGTTGTTGATTTAACAGTAAGAACAGAAAAATCAGCTACCTTTGAAGAAATAAAAGCCGCGTTGAAAAAAGCTTCTGAGAACGAATTAAAAGGAGTTTTAGGCTATACAGAAGAAGCCGTAGTTTCACAAGATTTTGTTTCTGAACCAAGAACAAGTATTTTTGATGCTGATGCAAGTATTGCTTTAAACGATAATTTCTTTAAATTAGTGGCTTGGTACGATAATGAATTCGGATATTCAACTAAATTGGTTGATTTGGCTGAATACATTCATTCAGTTAAATAAGATAACAGAGGTTAAAAAAATAAAAAATGATTCTAATAGCAGACGGTGGATCTACAAAAGTAGATTGGATTTTACTCGATAAAGATGGAAATCAAGTTTTTAAAACAAGAAGCGAAGGACTAAATCCTGAGATATTGTCTGCTGATTTGTTAAAAAGCAGAATTCAAAATAATCAGGAAATAACAAGTCACAAAGACAAAGTGACCAAAGTTTATTTTTATGGTGCCGGATGCGGAACAGAAAGAATGACATCGCTTTTGAAATCTATCTTTGAATCATTTTTTAAGAATGCTGAAATTGTTGTAAAAGAAGATACTTTTGCCGCAGTTTATGCCGTAACCACAAAACCGGGAATAGTGTGCATTTTGGGAACAGGATCAAACAGCTGTTATTTTGATGGTAAAAATGTGGATGTGCGAGTTCCCTCTTTAGGATATATTCTGATGGATGAGGCCAGTGGAAATCATTTCGGAAAAAAATTATTAAGAGATTATTATTACCATAAAATGCCAAAAACAATTGCAAAACAATTTGAAACGCAGTTTGATTTGGATGCCGATGTTATTAAAAGAAATATTTATAAAGAAGAAAACCCGAATGCATATTTAGCACATTTTGCTGAATTTATTTTCAAAAATGAACGTACCCCTTATTTTAATCAGGTATTGCAAAAAGGCATCAAAGAATTTTTTAAGAATCGCATATTACCATATCCAGAATCAGCTCATGTGCCTATTCATTTTGTAGGCTCAATTGCGTTTTTCTCCCAAGATATTATCAATGATGTGGCAAGATATTATATGGTAAACATTGGAAATTATGTAAGACGCCCCATTGACGGTTTAATAGAATATCATCAGGAAAGAATAAAATCAGAGAAGGTCTAACAATCTCTCTAAAGCCATACCACGAGATCCTTTTATAAGAATTGTGGCATTGTTAATGTTTGAATAATTAGTTGAATTTTTGAAAGATTCATAACTTTCAGAAACGAAAGCATTTTTTACACGTGTTGTAGAAAATGCTTTTCCTATTAAAAAAACTTTCGAAAAGCTGTAGGAAGTCACTAAATTCGCTATTTTTTGATGTTCTGTTTTGCTTTCTTCTCCCAATTCAAACATGTCACCCAAAAACACAATTTTGTTGGTGTCTTTAAGTTGGCTAAAGTTTTCAAGCGCTGCCTGCATACTGCTTGGATTTGCATTGTAAGCATCTAAAATTATTTTATTGGTGCCTTTTTGAAGAAGCTGTGATCGGTTATTTGAAGGGATATAACTTTCAATAGCATTTTTAATGTCGTTCTCAGGGATTTTAAAATAATTCCCAATAGCAATGGCAACCATAATATTGCTGTAATTGTATTTTCCAATGAGGTTACTTTCAATAATAATATTTTTGAATTCAATTTTTACAAACGGATTCGCCTCAACAAATTTAATTTGAGTACCATTAAATGCAATGGTATTTATCCCTGATGATTGTTTTACCTGTAGTTCATCATCAGTATTTATAAAAACAGTTCCGTTGGAAGACCTTAAAAAAACGTACAATTCAGATTTTCCTTTAATAACACCATCTGAACTTCCAAATCCTTCTAAATGTGCTTTTCCAAAATTGGTGATTAAACCAAAATTTGGCGCTGCAATACTGCATAAAAATTCAATTTCTTTTAAATGGTTTGCGCCCATTTCAACAATGCCAATTTCTGTTTTTGGTGTCATGGATAACAACGTAAGCGGCACCCCAATATGATTATTTAAATTGCCTATTGTTGCTGTGGTTTTATATTTCTTCGACAAAACAGCATTAATAAGTTCTTTGGTGGTGGTTTTTCCATTGCTTCCGGTAAGTGAAATAATAGGAAAAGTAAGTTGCTTTCTGTGAAAATTAGCCAATTGTTGAAGTGTGCTTAAAACATTTTCAACTAAAATAGTATTTGGAGACGTATGGTATTCTACTTCATCAATAACAGCATAACTTGCACCACTTTTTAGGGCATCGGCTGCAAATTTATTTCCATTGAAATTATCGCCTTTCAGCGCAAAAAATATACTGCCTTTTCTTATTTTTCGAGTATCGGTATCTACTAAATAATTTTTGGTATATAACTGATATAATTGTTCAATATTCATGATTTAAATATAAAAAAACCTCACTGAAATTTCAGCGAGGCTTATGTTTATTTTTAAAATAGTTTTAATACCTGACTTTTGTTGTAGTTGGTTTTCTTTTTTTATAGGTCATTGGGCCAATTCTGTCAGATGCACATCTAAAACCAATATAGTTGGTTGCCATATATTCCGGCAAATACCTACGTTGGGAAGGGTCTAACCAATATTCCATATCTTTCCATGATCCACCCTTATAAACTCTGGAAATATTGCTAATTAAAGTGGTTCTTTTCGCAACGTCATATTCTTGTGTTATTAAGCCATTTTCATCAATAGCTCTTGGTTTAATAGGCGAATTATACATACGTGGTTTGGTTTCCAATTCATCTTCATTTTTAACATATGATTTTGTTGAAGCCAAATCACCATCTTTTACATCTACATTGTAAGCTTTTTCATAATTAACTCTCATATAAGCATCTCGCTTAGTAACTGGAGTATATTCAACGCTTCCAGGTAAAAATTTTGGAACTATTTTTCCATTATCTAAGGTATCATATTCAACTGTTTGATCATTTGCAATTACAACCTGTCCTTCAGCATCAATCATTTTTTTAGTAAAAATGTTTCCCCTGAAGTAGTTGAAATCATTTGCGTCATTATCAATAATAGGGCGGTAAACATCGGCAACCCATTCCGCAACATTTCCAGACATGTCATATAAACCGAAGGCGTTAGGATCATAGGATTTTACGGCAATGGTAATATCGGCACCATCATTGCTCCATCCAGGAACACCACTGTAATCGCCTTTTCCTTGTTTAAAGTTGGCCAGTTGGTCTCCTTTATATTTTTTTGATTTGTTGCGGGTATATTTTCCTTTCCACGCGTATTTTTTTCTTCCACGGGTGTTATTATATTCCCTATCTTCAACTTCAGCCTTCGCTGCATATTCCCATTCAGCTTCAGTTGGAAGTCTGAATTTAGAACTTAAAATTCCGTCAGAAATTTTAACTTGCCTTCCTGTGAAAGAACCTCTTGTTTGTTTAGCTTCTCCTTTTTTTAGTTGTTTATTTACGGGCAATCCTTTTCTGTAAATGCTGGAATCTCCATTAAAAAGCGCATAAGGATTTGTTAAATAAGTATCTGTATTAAAATTATTTTGACCTTTAACCTCTAGAGAATCTAACTTGAAAAGTGGTTTTAACACCCCTTTATCTACTAATATTTTTTCATTTACCCTGTCTGTTCTCCATTTGCAATATTGCGTGGCTTGAATCCAACTTACGCCAATCACAGGATAATCAGCATAACCTGGGTGTCTCAAATAGTTTTCAGTCAACAACTCATTTAAGCCCAAAACATCGCGCCAAACTAAGGTATCTGGAACAGCTGAATAGTAAATATGTTCATAGTTGGGATCGCTTGGAGGAAAAACTTTTTCCATCCAGTCCAGATAAAAACCGTATTCTGAGTTGGTTACTTCAGTTTCATCCATATAAAATGAACGCACCTGTTGTTGAACTGGCGTTGTATTCCAATCAAAAAGCACATCATCCTGAACATGGCCCATAGTAAAAGTACCACCTTCAATTAAAACCATTCCTGGAGGAGCTTGTTGACCTTTATATTTTTTATCTCCTTCAAAACCGCCAGCTTTCTTGTCTTTTGAACTCCAACCGGTTAGAGACGTGTTATTTCTTGAATTTCTATTATGGCAACTCACAAAGAAAACAACAGTAATAGTTAACAAGATTAACTTAGAAATGTTATTTAGATTTTTAAGGTTCATTTCAAATTGGTTAGGGTTATATTTTCCCGCAATTTACACTAAATTAATTTTTTTGCAAGAAATAATTTTAATAAATATTTGTTACGCTTTTACTAACGGCAGTTTTCAATCTTTAGTATGCGTAATCTGGTAATATATTTCAATTATAAGGCTAATTTTTTAATAAAGCACTTAACAAAGGACAATTATTTATTTTTATACTTCTTTGAACCGAAATTATGAAATTTTTGGGAAATAACTGTTTTTTAAACGATGATTTAAAATATCACTATATACAACAATACACTAAGTAAGATTAATTTTTTTAAAAATAAAATTATATATATCGTTTAATTCACTAATATACTGAGGTTTATAAAATTATAAAACAAGGCAAAAATTTAAATTCAAGACCATAATTTCATTTATTAAATACAACCTTGGATTGGACGGCCATAAATTTTGAATTTTCTGCAATAATATGACAGAAACAGCGTTTTTACGGAGAGTTAATGATGATTTAACCTTGAAAATAAGACTTAATTTTACTGATGAATTTATAAATTATTGGCGCAATAATTTGAGATAGCCAAGAAACAATACAGAAAATTATCAGTTTTAAATGTGAAGGTTAATTTTACGGCAAAATAAATGAGTTTTATTGTAATAAATTGATTCTTAAAGAATTTAATTTAGATAACAGTAGATAAAAAATTGAAAAATTAGGATTCTTCAATAATAAAATGAGATATTTGTTAATTAAATAGATGCAATTAATGAGAAAGATACTAGGATTGACGTTAATGATTTTTATGACATTTATAAGAATTAGTGCACAAGAAGATCCGAACCCAATAACTACTGCTGCTCCATTTTTATTAATAGCCCCAGATGCGCGTGCAGGAGGTATGGGAGATATCGGAGTTGCAACTTCACCCGATGCAAATTCACAACATTGGAACGCTTCAAAATTTGCTTTTATGGATTCGCAATTTATGGTGGGTATTTTTTATACGCCTTGGTTAAGGGAACTTACAAACGATGTGTTTTTGGGTGGATTTACATTTGCAAATAAAATAGATGAACGAAGTGCCTGGGCAGCAAGCTTAAATTATTTTAATTTAGGAGAAATAGAATTAACCGATCAGTCAGGGAAGTTTTTGAATTTTGAAAGATTGAATGAATTTTCTTTAGATGGTTCTTATGCCTTAAAATTAAGTGAAACCTACTCAATGGGGGTGACTTTGCGATACATTCGTTCTGATTTAGGTATTAAATCTTTGGATTCCGAAATAAATCCTGTGAATACTTTTGCTGTTGATATCTCAGGATATTATCAATCAAATGAAAAAAATTATGGCAATTTTAATGGGGTGTGGAGAGGCGGTTTTAATGTTTCAAACATTGGCCCAAAGGTTTCTTATTCTAACGACGGTCAGGAGAATTTTATCCCAACAAATTTAAAAGTGGGAGGAGGATTCGATTTTATTTTGGATGGAGATAATACAGTAACTTTAAATTTGGAGTTTAATAAATTACTGGTTCCAACACCAAGTGTTTCTATTGCAGATAATGGAGAGCCACCATATAAACAGGAAGATGTCGGTTTTTTTGATGGTATTTTTAAATCGTTTGGTGATGCTCCGGGGGGATTTAGCGAAGAAATTAAGGAAGTTACTTGGGGTTTGGGAGCGGAATATATGTACGGTAAATCTTTTGCTTTAAGAACCGGCTATTTTCACGAAAGTGATTTAAAAGGATTACGCAAATATTTTACTTTAGGCACAGGATTTAAATTTAAAACTTCTAAAATAGATATTTCCTATTTATTTAATGCGTCAGATATTAAAAATCCTTTAGAGAATACGCTTCGATTCTCTTTGTCTTTTGACTTTGGAAACTTGTATTAAATAAAAGAAATTACTTATCTTGTGGCCAAAATTTTTTAATGAAGAAAATTGAACTAAAAACTCAAATTACTATTTTTGACACTGTTGAAGAATTGCCAACAATAGTAAAAAATTTAATGGATAAGGCCATTGAAGCCAAACAAAACGCTTACGCACCTTATTCTAAGTTTAAAGTTGGCGCAGCCATGCTTTTGGAAGATGGAACTATTATAACGGGCAATAATCAAGAAAATGCGGCATATCCATCAGGAATATGCGCTGAGCGCGTGGCCGTTTGGAAAGTTTCCTCTGAATTTCCCCATAAAAAGATATTGAAGTTGGCTATTTCAGCAAGTTCTTCAACCCATGTTCTTAATGAAGCTGTTGCTCCCTGTGGGGCTTGCCGACAAACTTTATCGGAATATGAAATCAAGCAAAAAGACAAAATTGAAGTCTATTTTATGGGTGAGATTGGACAAATAATTAAAACAGAATCGGTATTGGACTTACTTCCAATAGCTTTTGATAAGTCCTTTTTATAAAAATTGGATGAAAAAAGATATTGAAAATCGAGAGGATATTTATTTGCTCGTAAAAGAATTTTATGTAAAATTAATGAATGATGAACTTATGCATCATTTTTTTGAAGAGTTTGCCAATCCGGTATTGTTAGAGAAACATTTACAAATACTGGTTGATTTTTGGGACGATATCCTGTTTTATTCAAGAACCTATCAAAATAATGCGATGAAACCGCATTTAGAATTACAGTTAAATAAACCTTTTAAAGCTGTGCATTTTCAGCAATGGCTTCTGCATTTTAACAATACAATCGATGAAAATTTTAGTGGTGAAACTGCTCATGCAGCCAAATCTCGTGCACTTTCTATCGCAACAGTAATGCAAATTAAAATAGCAGATTTAGCTAAGCAATAAAAAAACTTTTTATATTTACATTTTAAATAAAGATAATGGCAATAAATTCAGTAATGACAGGAACAGGAAGCTATATTCCTACAGTGGTTAAGAAAAATTCAGATTTTTTAACCAATGAATTTTTAAATGAAGACGGAACACCTTTTGGCTATGAAAATGCGGTAATCATTGAAAAATTTAAATCGATAACCGGTATTGAAGAAAGGCGTTATGCAAGTTTGGAATATAATTCCTCTGATTTGGCATTTTTTGCCGCAGAAAAAGCGATTGCAGATGCCAAAATTAATGAGGAAGAATTAGATTATATTATTTTGGCCCATCACTTTGCAGACGTAAGAAGTGCTGGCATACAAAGC
>JBAZGP010000007.1:0-16289 GCA_041652835.1 Lutibacter sp.
TCAGGCATATTGGCGAAAATTAAAGCAAAGACTTAAAGCAGAAGGAAATCAAACTGTGACGAATTGTCACGGTTTGAAAATGATTTCCGCTGATGGTAAAATGAGAATGACTGATGTGGCCAATACAGCGCAATTGTTTCGATTAATCCAATCTATTCCCTCTCCAAAAGCCGAACCTTTTAAATTGTGGTTGGCCCAAGTTGGAAGCGAACGACTTGACGAAATGCAGGATCCAGAATTATCTATTGACAGGGCTTTGGAAAATTATTTACAATTGGGCTATTCAGAAAACTGGATCAATCAACGTTTAAAAAGTATTGAGATTCGTAAAGAACTTACCAATGAGTGGAAAAGTAAAGGGTTGAAAGAAGGCGCTCAATTTGCCATATTAACCGATATCATTACTAAAGCATGGTCTGAAAAAACAACCAAAGAGTATAAAATTTTAAAAGGGTTGAAAAAAGAAAATCTTCGGGACAATATGACGAATACCGAATTAATTTTGAATATGTTAGCCGAAGCTTCTACCAAAGATATTTCGCAAGCCATAAACCCAAAGAATTTTAAAGAAAGTCAAAAGGTTGCGCAACAAGGCGGCAATGTTGCTAAAGTTGCCTTAAAAGAATTGGAAAATAAAACAGGCAAAAAAGTGGTCACGCCAATTTCCTCAAAGACACTTTTAGAAAATAAAAAAAGACTGTCTAAAAAATAAATTTAGATAGCCTCTTCTATGTTATTCATATCAAAAATCTATTCAATTGGAATATTAAACGTTGCTTTTTCCCAAGCAAATCGAATTCCTTCGTTTCCAATTGTATAATTTAATTGTTCTTGATTTTCATCAACAAATTCAGGAGTAACATTTAAACGTAAAACGTCTTCACTTTCTGAATACGAAAAAGCTCCCCAAGCGTCATTTTTTGAACTTAAAATAATCACCCAATCAGCATCTTCATTAGGAATAATGAAAAAGCCATATTTACCTGCAGGTACTGTTGTTTCTCCAATTGCAACATCGGTATCAAATGAAATAGTTGTATTTTCATTAGCGCCTGCTCTCCAAACTTCTCCGTAAGGCACCAATTCGCCCCAAATTGTTCTGCCTTTTACGCTGGGTGCACCGTAATCTACATCTACGGTTACCTCTCCAACTTTACCTGTTGCTTGTTTTCTCGGACTTTCTTGTGCAAAAGTTACGGTAGCAATCAGTAAAAACACGAGTGTTATTTTTAATTTATTCATGGTGGTTATTTTTTTGTCCATGCTGCAATAGATTCTTTATTCATTTTTATATAATCGGCATTTCCTGCTTTTTCAGCGGCGGCTAATGAGCGTTTTGCAGTTGCAATGGCACCGGCTTTATCGCCTAAATCAGCTTGAATTAAACTCATTCTGCGTAAAATCCAATAGGCTGGATCATCGCCTTCAACGGCTTTTTTTATCCATGCCAATGCTTGTTTTAAATCTTTTCCGGCAGTATGGTAATAGGTAGCCGCTTGAAAATAATCATTTTTTGTTGGCCCAGCCATGGCAATTTCAATACTTTTCATGGTAGTTTTATCTGTTGGCACTTCAAATTTAACGCCCACATAAGTGTTTTCCCAAAGAATGCCCAAAACTGCAGAACTTTCTGTTACATCATTAAAAGTCATGGTAAATGACTCAATTTTCATGGGTAAAGGATAGACTTGAACAGTGGTTTTAGCTGCAACTTTGCTTTCGTCCCATTTTTCAGGATTGCCCCAATTGGTGGCATCACTATAAAAATCAACTTCCCAAGAAGTCTCATTTGGAATGGTATAAATGGCATAAGTTCCCTTTTTTAATTCTTTTCCCGCAATAGTTACATCATCGCTGAAAGTGATTTTTGTGTTCGCATTTGCGCCGGTTCTCCAAACTTCGCCGTAAGGAACCAAATCTCCAAAAATAGTTCTTCCTCTCATTGCCGGTCTTGAATATTCTAAGGTAACATTCGTTAAGCCCACAACTTGTTCTACTTTGGCGGCCGGACTCGGTTGCGGCGTTTTAATTTGAGCGTTTACTGTTGAAGAAACCCCAACAATAATAAGCAACATAAATAAATTTTTAATCATAATTATTTAGTTTAAGTTATCATCAAATATAGCTTTTAATAAATTCTAATAAATTAATTTTGAATAATTTAACAACATTTTAAGAGAAGAAAAAGGTGATTATTGATATTTTTTCTTTCTGAAAAAGTTGAAGACAAATCCAAATAAAGCAAGTAAAATTAACGGAAAAATAATATTGATCAATTGCCATTTGGTGGCTTCTTCAAACGCTTTTTCTTTATTTAAAAAATCTATTTTAACCTTTTTTGAACGAATGTTGATTAAGCCAGCATCATCCAACAAATAATTCACGGTATTCAGTAAAAATTCTTTGTTTCCATAACGTTGGTTGGTCCATTTGTTAAGTCCCAATTCCAAAGGTTTTCCTTTAAAAAGTTCATTGGCTATAATATCGCCATCAGCAATAACCACCATTTTATTTTGAATTCCGTTTTCTTTAGGATTTACAATTTTGAAGGGTTTAATTCGGTCAAAATAGGCCGATTTAAATTTTCCTTCCAAAAGCACTGCAATGGGTTTATTTCCTTTATTGTACTCGGCCTGATTTGGTTTTTGCGTAATTGTTTTTAAGGAAATGATGTCAGGCGTTCCCACAGATTTTGACAGTGGAGAACTTTGGAGCAATACTGTTTTTTGAATTTTGTTTTTTAACGTGTCAATGCTGTTGGCAAATTTTAAGTTTACCGCTTCAATATTGTTGTTAATTGGATGGTTATTTTGAGAATTTACTAAGGGATAATATTCCCATAAGAATTGATTGAATTGTGTTTGATTTCCAATATTTCCAGTAGCCAAAGGAATTTCGGAACTGTATAAATCGGCAATTAAATCGGTGTTGATTCTGATACCGTAGTTAAAAAATAAGTCGGTTAATCCCAAATCTCTTGGATAAGCCAAAGCCTCACCAGTTTGCATTAAACTGTCTAATTCTGCCTGCACATTGTCAATTAACCACAACGTTTTTCCGCCATTCATTATAAATTGATCGAGCGTAAATTTTTCTGCTTCTGAAAACTTTTTCGTTGGTTTGGCGATGATTGCCAGATCAAATTCAGAAATTTCCTGAAATGTTTTTTGGGGATAATTGGCAACGCTGTCCAAGGTAAACGGCGCCAAGAAGTAATATTCACCTAATTTTCGCAAAAAATCGGCCATATAAACATCGTTGAGTTCTCCATTTCCTCTTAAAACAGCAATTTTTCTCGATTTTTCTGAAGTTACTTTATGAATGGCATTGGCAAACGCAAATTCTAAATTTTGGATAGAACTTTCCAATTGCTGGTCTTGTGAATTTGAAAATACATCTTTTAAAAGTGACACATTTTCCGACTTATTTTTATACGAAACAACTGCCCAAGGAAAAATCACAATTTCCGATAATTTTCCGTTTTCTTGAATTTGTAATCTGCTTGGTTCTAAACCGATTTCAATCAATTCTTGGGCAATATCAGTTGGATTTACAAACTTGATGTGAACATCTTTATTGATTGCCTTCAATTCTTCCAAATGTAATTTTGTTTCTGTTTGAAGCCGTTTAAATTCCGCAGGAAAATCGCCTTTTAAATAAACGGTAACAGTAACAATTCCCTTCACGTTTTCTACAATTTTTTCGGTAGCTTTTGAAAGTGTGTAGCGATGATCTTCCGTAAAATCGAAACGTTTATAAGTCGTTGCGGCTATAAAGTTCAGTAAAATTAAACCTATTAAAATAACCGATATTTTAGCGTACTTATTTTTCATTTTGCAGGCTAAAATTTGTTAAAACTAAAAAGATAAAAGTAACCGATAAAAAATAAATTAAATCTCGGGTATCAATAACGCCTTTGCTAATGCTGTTAAAATGCGCACTCATTCCTAAATTTTGAAAGGCATAGTCTAAATTTCCAAGGAAGCCAAGAGTCGATATGGCTTCAAAACCATAAAATAGAAAGAAAGAAATAAAAACCGAAATAATAAATGAAACGATTTGGTTTTTTGAAATTGTAGACGAAAAAATGCCAATAGAAGTATAAGTGCCCGCTAAAAAAAGCAGTCCAATAAACGAACCAAATGTGGTTCCAAATTCAATATTTCCAACCGGATTTCCCAATTGAAAAATGCTGTACACATAAATTAATGTGGGAATTATTGCCAAAACAACCAATAGTAAAGCCCCAAAATACTTTCCTAAAATAATTTCCCAATTGGTCATGGGTTTTGTTTTTAAAATTTCAAGGGTTCCTGTGTTTATTTCTTCAGAAAAACTACGCATGGTAATGGCAGGAACCAGAAAAATGAAAATCCAAGGCGCTAAAAAAAAGTAACTGTTTAAATCGGCAAAACCTGCATGCAATATGTTAAATTCACCGTTAAAAACCCATAAAAACAATCCGTTTACTACCAAATACACCGCAATCACCAAATAACCAATGGGCGATGAAAAAAAGGAATTTAGTTCTTTTATTAAAATGGATTTCATGGAATCGTTTAACAGTTTAATTGTTTAGTTGTTTAATTGTTTAGTTTAACATTCAATATTTAATATTGTTTTTAAACTTTCAACTAATGACCCCCTTCGGGCAATGTCATTAAGTTAAGCTTATATGTCATTTTTTTGTCCTTCCGAGGTACGAGGAATCTCATAATGCTGTGCTAGTTTGTTGCGATTCCTCCTTTGTCGGAATGACAAATATTTCCTTAACTTAATGACATTGCCCCTTCGGGGGAAAGGGGGAATTCAACTTTATCAACGCTCCAGGCTTGTGGTTTGTTGTTGAACAAGGCTTTTGCTTTTGCCCAAACCACTTTAAAAAGTTCAGAATTTCTGTAAGCTTCCAAATCAGCTTCAGTTTCCCAGTAACTGTAAGTAAAAAATGTTGTTGAATCGTGTTTGTCCTGATACAATTCCAACAACTGACAGCCTTTAAAATTTCTTATTTTTTCTTTATTCTCCTTAAAATTTTCAAGAAACAATACGATGTCTGATTCTTTAAAATTCATTTTTACAATACGTATAAACATTTGTTGGTTATTTTTAATTAAATTTTACGGTTATGGAAGCCCTATAACATAATCCCAAAAGAGAAACAGCACCACCCACCGTACTTAAATTGCTGCGGTACATGGCAATTTCTAAAAAGTTGGCAGAATTAAACAATGCCAATCTAGTTCCGTCTTTTTGACGTTGCTCTTTTGGCAATGAAAAATTCACAATATCACTATATTTTTCGTAAATTTTATTGAATAAATACCTGTTCGCAATAATTTCAAAATTGCGCCCTTTACCAATTTGATCAAATAGCTTTTTACTAATGTTACTTATAGAATTTCCATAATTGTCAACATAAATAATGCTTCCTGAAATGGTACTATTATCCGCTGAAATTGCGGGTTGGAGTTCACTTATTTTTTTGAATTCGGGAATAACTTTCCCAATAACCTCCAATTTTCCGCCACGGGCAATATGACAGGCAACTTTTACAAAAATGTCTAAAACAGGAAAACTGCTTTCAATATGTTCATGAATGTTGATTTCAATAATTTTTTCAGGATTAATCTCTGATGCCAATAAGGAAATAACGCCGTTGTCCGGACAAATAAAATAATGGTTGTCGAGTTTTATCGCAAGGTGTTTATTTTCGGAATTTAATTCGGCATCAACACCAATAATATGGATGCTTCCTTCAGGAAATTTTTTATAGGCATTTCTTAAAACATAAGCGGTTTCGGTAATGTTAAAAGGAGAAATTTGGTGCGTAATATCCACAATTCGCGCATCTGGCAATTCACTGTAAATAGTACCTTTTACGGCTCCAACAAAGTGGTCTTTGATTCCAAAATCGGTGGTTAAAGTGATTATTGACATATAAATACAAACGAAATTTTAGATAAAATTAGTGCGAATTTTTTATAAAATGTTTACAACTTATTCATAAATATTCAACTTTTATTATTTGATATTTATTACATTTGTTATGCAAATCTAATCAATTATTTGGTGATTGAAATACTATTTTTTTAATAAGACTTAACACTTTTATCATTTGAACGAACGTATTATTGTATTAACCGACATTCATCCAAACGATCTATTTGGTAATAAAAATTCCAATATAGAAACTTTACAAAAATATTTCCCTAAACTAAAGATTGTAGCCAGAGGAACGGAACTTAAAATTTATGGCGAAGCGGAAATATTGGATGAATTCGAGAAACGATTGGAAATGATTATTTCTTATTTTAATCGTTACAATAAACTTGATGAAAACAGTATTGAACGCATTTTAACCTCAAACGGTAACGAGCATAAAAGTTCACCTGTTGCCGATGGCATTCTTGTTCACGGCGTAAGCGGAAGATTGATTAAAGCTCAAACAGCCAACCAAAGAAAAATGGTTGAAAAAATGGGCGAAAATGATATGCTTTTTGCCGTTGGACCCGCTGGTACGGGAAAAACATATACGGCAGTTGCTTTGGCGGTTAAAGCGCTAAAGGAAAGGGAGGTAAGAAAGATTATTTTAACACGACCGGCAGTGGAATCCGGTGAAAATTTAGGATTTTTACCCGGGGATTTAAAAGAAAAATTAGACCCGTATATGCAGCCGTTATACGATGCTTTGCGCGATATGATTCCGTATGAAAAACTGGATTCTTATCTGGAAAAAGAAATTATACAAATTGCGCCATTGGCTTTTATGCGCGGAAGAACATTAGACAATGCTTTTGTAATTTTAGATGAAGCCCAAAACACCACTCATAACCAAATGAAAATGTTTTTAACCCGAATGGGTAAAAATGCAAAATTTATTATTAACGGTGATCCCGGACAAGTGGATTTGCCACGACGACAAATATCGGGTTTAAAGGAAGCAATGCTCACCCTTAAAGACATTGATGGAATTGCATTTGTGCATTTTGACGATAAAGATATTATCAGACATCGATTGGTAAAAGACATTATTTCAGCCTATAAAAGTCTTGAAGTAGGAGAGGATTGATTAATTAATAATTGACAATTGACAATTGACAATTAAAGTTTTTAGGTAATTTGATAGAAGTTAAATATTAGATGTAAAAAAGGCAAATAGGCAATTTGACAAATAAACAAAGGACACTGAGCGAGCCGAAGCGAGCCAAAGCGAGCCAAAGTAAGGAATTAAACAAATAAACAAAGGCCACTGAGCGGAGTCGAAGTGAGTCGAAGTGAACGAATATAAAAATGGGCAATACAATTAACAATACAGCATTTAACTTCCCAAACCAGAAATCATTTTATAGAGGTAAGGTTAGAGAAGTTTACAATATTAATGATGAAATTTTGGTCATGATTGCAACCGACAGGCTTTCTGCTTTTGATGTGGTTATGCCAAAACAAATTCCGTTTAAAGGTCAAATTTTAAATCAGATTGCGGCTAAAATGATGGAAGCTACCAAAGATATTGTGCCTAATTGGATTATTGCCATTCCAGATCCAAATGTGGCGGTTGGACATTTGTGTGCGCCTTTTAAGGTTGAAATGGTAATTCGTGGCTATTTATCGGGTCATGCGGCTCGTGAATATAAGGCTGGAAAAAGAATGCTTTGTGGGGTTACAATGACAGAAGGTTTAAAGGAAAATGACAAATTTCCTGAACCTATGATTACACCTTCTACCAAAGCTGAAGGCGGTACGCACGACGAAGATATTTCAAGAGAAGATATTTTGGCTCAAGGAATTGTTTCCAAAGAAGATTATGAAGTATTGGAAAAATACACTCAAGCTTTATTTCAAAGAGGAACTGAAATTGCAGCAAAACGCGGATTGATTTTAGTGGATACCAAATATGAGTTTGGTAAAACTAAAGAAGGCAAAATTGTATTGATTGATGAAATTCATACTCCTGATTCTTCTCGTTATTTTTATGCTGAAGGTTATCAGGAAAGACAAAATAAAGGTGAGGCCCAAAAACAATTGTCTAAAGAATTTGTGCGTCAATGGTTGATTGAAAATGGTTTTCAGGGATTAAAAGGACAAAAAATTCCTGAAATGACCGATGGAAAAATAAATGAAATTTCAGAAAGATATATTGAATTATATGAAAACATTACTGGTGAAACTTTTGTAAAATCGGATGTGAGCCATATTATGGATAGGATTGAAAAAAATGTGCTTGCTTTTTTAAATAAGAATTTTAAGAAGTAGCTCACAGTTAATCAGTATGTTATACCTGTTAATGGTATAAAAAAATAAAAGTTCGCAAATGTCTTAAGAGTTCATATTTGCGAACTTTGTATTTATAATGCCAATTGAATGTTTAATTGGTATAATAGGTAAACCCAGCTTATTAGTTAAAACGGTGTCTTTTTAGAGGCGTGATATTCCTTTAACTTTTTTAAATCTAACAAAACCTCAATAAGTTTTTCTATCTCTAAGTCAATGATGCCTAACCATTTCATGGCATTTTCATACCTTGAAAATATATCGACGCAATGATTGGCATTTTCTTGCATCATTTTAAATCGGGTGGCTTGAACTACCTGACTTGGAGTGTTGGTAATTATAGCAACTCGCATGTTGTTTCCATACACTTTAAAATTAGTGTTTATAAATTTGGAGAATATAGAAATATCATTTTCAGCTTCATCAATTGAGGTGAAGGTAACATTTTTTGAATGTATAAAGTAATTTAAATTTGGCGTAAATAAAGGATCCAAAGCAATGCGTTTCTTAAAATCAATAAGCGAATCTACATCTAATCTTCCTGAGTGATATTCAACAATAAGGTTGTGTTCTTTTAAAATCTTGTAACTACTTTTTATTTCTGACATTAGGGGGTTAATCGTATTAATTGGCATAAAAGTCCCAATATAGCCTTAGGACTTTTATGCGGGGTTATTTATATTGTTTATTTTTTCTTTTTTTGTTGCGCTTGTTGCTCTTGGGCTTGAGACATTGCTTGATTTATTCGTTGACGAAATTTGCCTTCTTTTTTAGGTTTCTTTTTATTTTCCTGGATTTTTGCGTGAATTTTATCTTCATCAATAATATAATTTTTAATAACCAACATAATTGCTACCGTTAATAAGTTGGAAACAAAATAGTACAAACTTAAACTACTGGCGTACATATTAAAGAAAATCAACATCATAATTGGTGAAAGATACATCATCATTTTCATCATTTTCTGCATATCTGGCATTCCTTCCTGCGTTGGTTGCTGCATACCCATTTGTTGGTTTTGACTCATTCTCATATAGAAGAAAATAGCTATTGAAGCTAAAATTGGAAATAAACTTACATGGTCTCCATACATTGGAATTCTAAAAGGAAGTTTAAAAACAGAGTCATAGGCAGATAAATCCGTTGCCCATAAAAAACTTTTTTGACGCAAATCTATATTTGATGGGAAAAATTTGAACAAGGCAAAAAATACAGGCATTTGTATTATGGCTGGAATACAACCTGCAAGCGGACTTACACCGGCTTTGCTTTGAAGTGCCATTGTTTCTTGTTGACGTTTCATGGCATTTTCTTTTCCAGGTAAACGCTTGTTTATTTCCTCCATCTCGGGTTTTAAAACCTTCATTTTTGCACTGGAAACGTAAGATTTGTACACCAAAGGAGACATTATAATGCGAACCACAATGGTAAGCAGAATAATAATCACTCCGTAATTTCCAATAAATGATTGTAAAAAGTTAAATACCGGAATAAAAATCCAAAGGTTTATATATCCGAAAATTCCCCAACCCAGATTTATAATTTCTTTAATATTTCTATCGTATTTTTTTAGAATTTGGAAATCATTTGGTCCAATGTACCAACTCATATCGTAATTTAATTCACCACTTTGAAGTGCCAGTGGTGCTTTCAGAAAAAATGATTTTGTGAATGTGGTATCAACATCTTCATCAATTGCTAAGGTTTTTGAAGCCAGTTTTGCTGTTGAAAAAGCTTGTTCAGAAATTAAAATTGTGGAGAAGAAATGTTGTTTGTAGGCCACCCAATTTACATCTTTTTCTTCTTCATCATCTTCTCCGCCAATAGAAAGATAATCAATCTTTTCATTTTCCTTTTCATAATACATTTCAGTTTGTTGGTTTTCATAACGAATACTTTTCTCTTTTCTGAAAGCTTCTAAATCCCAATCTAAAGTAACTGGCTGATTTGCATTTATTGCGGTATTCAATCCTTGGGAACGCACAGTAAAACCAACCATATATTCTGTTGGTTTTATTACGTAACGGTATTCTAAATAGTTGTTATTTGCAACTTTTAGTTTCATGGAAAGTACTTGATTTTCACCATCTTTTGAAAGCGTTGGTTCAAAAAACAAGTCTTTGGTATTAATTGTTCGGTTATCGGAAGTTCCAAAGTTGATGTTAAAAGAGGCATTATTATCTTTTATCATGTACAATGGCAAAGAATCATAAGTTACATATTTTTTTAACAATGCTTCCTTAATTTGTCCACCTTTATTTGAAATTACCAATTTAAGTAAATCGTTTTCCAATACGGTTTCTTCGTCTTTTGCTGAAGGAAGCGTTGCAGAATATGCAAAAACACCTAATTTACCTTGTGCTTTAACCAATGAAAGAGAATCGGTTGCTTGTGTGATTATTTCAGAATTTGTAGTGGAATCTGTTAAGGTTGAAGTAATTGTTTCTTTTTGTACGTTTTCTATTTTATTTTTTTCAGCTTCTAATTTTTCTTCAGGAGTTTGCTGACTGCTGTACATCCACCATAAAATAATTGCTCCTAATAAAGCAAAACCAATAAGTGAATTAATATCAAATTTTTTTTCTTCCATGGGTATAAATAAATGTCAATTTGTCCATTACTTTTTTAAGTATTTAAAAAGCCCGACAAATGTACTAAAATGTAAATTAAATTTGGGTTTTTATTAATAAATAGTTGGCTGGCTCAAGGCATGGTTTAAAGCTGCTTTTACAAAATCCACAAATAAAGGATGCGGGTTTAAAACTGTACTTTTATATTCGGGATGGTATTGAACACCAATAAACCAAGGATGTTTTGGAATTTCAATGATTTCAACCAAATTTGTTTTCGGATTTTTTCCAGTTGCAATCATTCCAGCCTTTTCAATTTGTTCTAAAAAATTGTTGTTAAATTCATAGCGATGCCTGTGGCGTTCGCTAATCAGTTCCTTTTTATAAATATTTATAGCTTTACCGTTTTCTTTTAATTTGCAGTCCCAAGCACCCAAACGCATAGTGCCGCCATAATTTGTGATATTTTTTTGCTCTTCCATTAAATCAATAACTGGATATGGTGTATTAATATTCATTTCAGTGGAATTTGCATCTTTTAAACCCAAGACATTTCTTGAAAACTCAATAACGGCCATTTGCATTCCCAAACAAATGCCTAAAAATGGAATATTATTTTCTCGCGCATATTTTACGGCTTCAATTTTGCCTTCAATACCACGTTCTCCAAAACCTGGAGCAACCAAAATTCCATTTAGATTTTTTAATATGTTAGGAACGTTTTCCACAGTTAAATCTTCTGAATGAATCCAATTTATGTTTACTCTAACTTCATTTTGTGCACCTGCATGAATAAACGCTTCTGAAATGGATTTATAGGCATCGTGCAATTCCACGTATTTTCCAATAAGTCCTATTTCAACGGTATTTTTTGGATTTCTAAAACGTTTTAAAAAATCATTCCACGATTTTAAATCGGGTTGTATGTCGTGGGGCAGTTGCAGTTTTTTCAGTACCACATTATCCAAACCTTCTTCAAGCATAAAATTTGGAACATCATAAATAGTTTCAGCGTCAATAGATTGAATTACATCTTCTTTTCTGACATTGCAAAACAGCGCCAGTTTATTTTTTATAGAATCGGAAATTTCATGCTCTGTTCTGCAAACCAAAATATCCGGACTTACACCGCTTTGCATCAACATTTTAACGGAGTGCTGGGTTGGTTTTGTTTTTAATTCACCAGCAGCGGCTAAATACGGAATTAAGGTTAAGTGAATTACAATGGCATTTTCATGACCCAATTCCCAAAGCAATTGACGAACAGATTCTATATAAGGCAATGATTCAATATCGCCAACTGTTCCGCCAATTTCAGTGATTACAATGTCAAATTCACCAGTATTTCCCAACAATTGAATTCGGTATTTAATTTCATCGGTAATGTGAGGAATAACCTGTACTGTTTTTCCTAAAAACTCGCCTCTGCGTTCTTTTTCAATGACAGATTGGTAAATTCTTCCAGTAGTCACATTATTTGCCTGTGAGGTAGGAATATTAAGAAAACGCTCATAATGACCTAAATCCAAATCGGTTTCGGCGCCATCTTCGGTTACATAACATTCCCCATGTTCATAAGGGTTTAAGGTTCCCGGATCTATATTTATATATGGATCAAGCTTTTGTATGGTTACAGAGTAGCCTCTTTTTTGTAATAACTTTGCTAAAGAAGCTGCGATAATTCCTTTTCCTAAAGAAGAAGTAACGCCTCCAGTTACAAAAACATATTTGGTGTTTTTCATTATTGCTAGGTTTTGGCAAAATTACATTTAATGTTTTAGTTGAAAAAGGGAAAAGTTAAAAAGTTTGAATATTAAAAAGTATCTCTTATTTGGTATTTGGTATCAGGTATTTTTAATTCATAAATGGTATTTATGCTATGGGAATATTTTAATAATTTTATTTTGAAATCCAATTTAAACTTATTTATTTCCTGTTGAAATTGGGATACCTGATACTTTTTATCAGCTATAACAAATGAGCTATTTGCTCTTTTTACTTCTTATCATCGCTTCCAGCATATCCCACATTTCTTCTGGAATTTCATCCAACATATTAAATTCTCCGGCGCCTTTTAACCATTCTCCTCCATCAATAGTGATTACTTCTCCATTTATATATGCTGAAAAATCACTCATTAAATAAGCGGCTAAATTTGCCAATTCCTGATGTTCACCAACTCGGCCAACTGGAACTTTCTTTTTCATGTCAAATTTATCTTTCAAATTACCGGGCAATAATCTGTCCCAAGCACCTTCAGTAGGAAACGGTCCAGGCGCAATGGCATTGGAACGAATTCCATATTTTGCCCATTCAACAGCCAAAGAACGCGTCATAGCCAAAACGCCTGCTTTTGCGGTTGCTGAAGGAACAACATAGGCCGAACCTGTCCAGGCGTAAGTAGTTACAATATTTAAAATGGTAGATTTTGGTTGTTTTATGTTTATCCAATGTTTTCCAAATGCCAAAGTGCAATTTTTACTTCCTTTTAAAACAATGTCGATAACGGTGTCAAAAGCGTTGGCAGACAGGCGTTCGGTTGGACTGATGAAATTTCCTGCAGCGTTGTTCAAAAGTCCGTCAACTTTTCCAAATTTGTCTAAAGTTGCCTTTAAAACTGCTTCAACTTCGGTATAATTCCGGACATCACATGGAACTGCCAAAACGGTTCCGCCAGTTTTTTGTTCCAATTCCAGTTTGGTCTTTTCTAGTTTCTCCATATTTCTGGAAGTGATGACCACATGAGCTCCAAGTTCTAAAAAATAAGTGGTCATCGCTTTGCCTAAACCGCTTCCGCCACCAGTAACAACGATAACTTGATCTTTTAAACTTCCTTCTTTCAACATTGGTTTTTGATACATATTTATGGTATTTTTAATTTATATAAAAGTAATTTTTTTTTCAATTTAAGGCTTTAAAATAAAAATATTATTTTTTTTTCAATTCTATTTGCCAAAAACAAAAGTAATTGTATATTTGCCAACGCTTTTAAAGACAGGAATTCGTAAAGAAAGCAACAACAGAAGAAACACTATTTTAAAGATATTTGTAATGAGTAAAAGAACATACCAGCCATCAAAAAGAAAAAGAAAAAATAAGCACGGTTTTAGAGAACGTATGGCTAGTGCAACAGGAAGAAAAGTGTTGGCAAGAAGAAGGGCTAAAGGCAGAAAGAAAATAAGTGTATCTTCTGATCCAGGACCAAAAAAATAATGAGACAATAGTTTTGTATATAAGGTGTTACTTTTTTAGTAACACCTTTTTTTTGAACTTTTAATAAGTTTTGAAAATTATTTTACAGCATAAAACGAATTTTATAGATATTTACACCGAATTATTTTACATTTAAAAAATGCCAAGAAACAACAACATTAAATCGGTTTTAATCATTGGATCAGGTCCAATTATTATTGGCCAAGCTTGTGAATTTGACTATGCCGGCTCACAGGCAATCAGATCTTTAAAAGAAGAAGGAATTGAAGTGACACTAATAAACTCCAATCCGGCTACTATTATGACGGATCCTTCTTTGGCGGACAATGTTTATTTGTTGCCGTTAACCACAAAGTCACTCATTCAAATTTTACAAAATCATCCGAATATTGATGCTGTTTTGCCAACAATGGGTGGTCAAACAGCGTTAAATTTATGTATTGAAGCTGATGATAAAGGGATTTGGGAAGATTTCAACATTGATATTATTGGGGTTGACATTGCCGCCATTCACATTACGGAAGATCGTGAACAATTTAGAAAGTTAATGCTTAAAATTGGTATTGGACAAGCGCCGTCAACAGTGGCTAATTCATTTCTAAAAGGGAAAGAAATTGCACAAGAATACGGATTTCCTTTGGTTATTCGTCCTTCATTTACTTTAGGTGGTTTTGGTGCTTCCATAGTTTATAAGAAGGAAGATTTTGATGAATTGTTAAGTCGTGGTTTAGAAGCTTCCCCAATTCATGAGGTTATTATTGATAAAGCATTGTTGGGCTGGAAAGAATTTGAGTTGGAATTGTTGAGAGACAGAAACGACAATGTGGTTATTATTTGCACCATCGAAAATATGGACCCGATGGGAATTCATACCGGAGATTCCATTACCGTAGCGCCTGCAATGACATTAAGTGACACCACCTTTCAAAAAATGCGCGATATGGCCATTCTTATGATGCGTAGTATTGGAGATTTTGCGGGCGGCTGTAATGTGCAGTTTGCGGTAAGTCCCGATGAAAATGAAGATATTATCGCCATTGAAATTAATCCGCGAGTTTCAAGATCATCGGCTCTGGCTTCAAAAGCAACTGGTTATCCAATTGCAAAAATTGCCGCAAAATTAGCCATTGGATATCATTTAGATGAATTAAACAACCAAATAACCAAAACAACTTCAGCTTTATTTGAGCCTACTTTAGATTATGTAATTGTTAAAATACCACGATGGAATTTTGACAAGTTTGAAGGCGCAGACAGAACTTTGGGCTTGCAAATGAAATCGGTTGGTGAGGTTATGGGAATTGGACGCTCATTTCAGGAAGCACTTCATAAAGCTACACAATCGCTTGAAATAAAACGAAACGGATTGGGTGCCGACGGAAAAGGAGAGAAGGATTATGACATTATTATTGAGAAATTGACTTACCCAAGTTGGGATCGCGTATTTGTAATTTATGACGCTATTCAAGTTGGAATTCCATTAAGCAGAATTCACGAAATTACGAAGATTGATATGTGGTTTCTGAAACAGTATGAAGAATTAGCTGCTTTAGAAAAGGAAATTTCTCTGTTTACATTGGAATCATTAACCTATGATTTGTTGCTGGAAGCCAAACAAAAAGGTTTTGCCGACCGACAAATAGCGCACATGCTAAGTTGTTGGGAAAGTGAAGTTTATAAGAAAAGAGAAGAATTGGGCGTTCATAGGATTTATAAATTGGTAGATACTTGTGCAGCTGAATTTAATGCGCAAACACCTTATTATTATTCTACTTTCGAAAATAAAATAATCACTGCAAACGCAAGTTATTCTGATAATGAAAGTGTGGTGACCAATAAAAAGAAAATTGTGGTTTTGGGTTCAGGACCAAATAGAATTGGTCAGGGAATTGAGTTCGATTACTGTTGTGTTCATGGCGTTTTAGCCGCCAAAGAATTGGGTTATGAAACCATTATGATTAACTGTAATCCGGAAACAGTTTCAACCGATTTTGATACCGCCGACAGATTGTACTTTGAACCAGTATTTTGGGAACATATTTATGATATCATTCAGCATGAAAAACCAGAAGGTGTAATTGTTCAGTTGGGCGGGCAAACTGCTTTAAAGTTGGCTGAAAAATTAGACAAATGGGGCGTTAAAATTATAGGAACCAGTTTTGACGCATTGGATTTGGCCGAAGACAGAAAACGTTTTTCTGAATTGTTAGTTGATTTAGATATTCCTTTTCCGCA
>JBAZGP010000007.1:16299-16601 GCA_041652835.1 Lutibacter sp.
ATATGGAACCGCTACTACTGCTGATGAAGCAGCTGCAATTGCAGACAGTTTGGATTTCCCAATATTGGTTCGCCCTTCTTATGTTTTAGGCGGACAGGGAATGAAAATTGTAATTAACAAAGAAGAATTGGAAAAACACGTAGTTGGTTTACTTCGTAAAATCCCAAACAATGTATTGTTGCTGGATCATTATTTAGACGGTGCAGTTGAAGCGGAAGCAGATGCCATTTGTGACGGGGAAGATATTTATATTATTGGAATAATGGAGCATATTGAGCCTTGTGGTGTACACTCTGGCGATT
>JBAZGP010000007.1:16611-27760 GCA_041652835.1 Lutibacter sp.
CGAATTTGTGATGCAACAAATAAAAGACCATACTCAAAAAATTGCTTTGGCCTTAAGAACTGTAGGATTGATAAATATTCAGTTTGCCATTAAAGATGATATTGTTTACATTATTGAAGCCAATCCAAGAGCTTCCCGTACCGTGCCGTTTATTTCAAAAGCATACCAAGAGCCGTATGTAAATTACGCTACAAAAATAATGTTGGGCGCTAATAAAATAAAGGATTTTAAATTTAATCCAAAACTTAAAGGTTATGCCATTAAACAACCGGTATTTTCCTTTAATAAATTTCCTAATGTGGATAAAAAATTAGGACCTGAAATGAAGTCCACCGGTGAAAGCATCTTATTTATTGATAGTTTAAAAGACGATCAATTTTACGAATTGTATTCACGCAGAAAAATGTATTTAAACAAATAAGTTTTGTTTAATATATAATTTTAGGGGCTCCAATTCAGAGCCCTTTTTCTTTTTGTGATTTATTGAATTCGTTACATTACTGATTTTATATTTTATTTTATTTTTATAATGAATAGAGAATCAATCTGTTATAAAATCTATTTTTATTTATTCTAAATAATTTTATCGCCAAATTAGCTGACATATATCATCATAAATACTACTTAATAGCCATAATTTTACACCATAAATTTGAATAGTTAATTATATAATTTATAAAATAAGGGATTTTAAAAAAACTTTACTTTATAAATTTTTAAGTGTAAATACAATGTAATATGAAACAAGAAAGTGTTAAGTTAATTTGTGATGCCAATGAGGCTGTAGCTATCATTGCCCATAAAACAAACGAGGTGTGTGCAATTTATCCAATCACTCCATCATCACCAATGGGAGAACATGCGGAAGTGTACAGTTCAAAAGGTAAAAAAAATATTTGGGGAAATATTCCTCGAATTATTGAAATGCAAAGTGAAGGTGGTGCTTCAGGAGCCGTTCACGGTTCATTGCAGGGAGGTGCATTAACTACAACATTTACAGCATCACAGGGATTGTTGTTAATGATACCAAATATGTATAAAATTGCAGGCGAATTATTACCAACGGTATTTCATATTGCAGCAAGAACAATTGCAACTCATGCTTTGTCAATTTTTGGAGATCACTCAGATGTTATGGCAACGCGTGCAACTGGATTCTCCATGTTGTTTGCAGGTTCTGTTCAAGAAGCACATGATTTTGCATTAATATCACAGGTATCTGCCCTAAAAAGCAGTGTGCCGTTTTTAAATATTTTTGATGGATTCAGAACTTCTCATGAAATTTCTAAAATTGATGGAATTCCAGATGATGTTATAAAAGCTATGATGCCGGAAGAGGAAGTAATGAAGCATAAAAAACATTCCTTAGATCCTGATAATCCAGTAATTAGAGGTACTGCACAAAACCCAGACGTTTTCTTTCAGGCACGTGAAGCAGCCAATACCTACTTCCAAAATGTTCCCGGAATCGTTCAAAAAACTATGGATGAATTTTATAAACATACGGGTAGAAAATACAGTTTGTTCTATTATATTGGTCATCCTGAAGCTGAAAAAGTAATTGTTGTTATGGGCTCTGGAGACGGTGCAATTAGAGAAACTATTGACACTTTGGTTGAAAAAGGTGAAAAAGTTGGCGCTTTAATCGTTCGTTTATATCGTCCTTTTTCAGTATCTGATTTTATTGATCAAATACCTAAATCAGTTAAAAAAATTGCAGTTTTAGACAGAACTAAAGAACCTGGAAGTATAGGTGAACCTTTATATTTAGACGTTGTAACTGCATTTGTTGAAATGGGTGACTATATGCCAACAATTGTTGGTGGGCGTTACGGACTTTCTTCAAAAGAATTTACGCCTGCTATGGTTAAAGGAATTTATGATGAATTGGATAAAAATTCACCAAAAAACCATTTCACTATTGGTATTAATGATGATGTAACCAATACAAGTTTAACCTACAATCCAGATTTTAAAACTAAAAAAGATACATTTGATTGTATGTTTTACGGTTTAGGATCTGACGGTACAGTTGGTGCAAATAAAAATTCCATTAAAATTATTGGTGAAACTACCGATAATTATGTGCAAGGTTATTTTGTTTATGATTCTAAAAAAGCCGGTGCTCAAACAGTTTCGCATTTGCGTTTTGGTCCTGAGCCAATTTATTCAACCTATTTAATTAATAAAGCAAATTTTATAGCTTGTCATCAAACCAGCTTTATTTATAAATATGATGTGTTAGAACATATTAAAGAAGGTGGAACATTTTTATTAAATACGCCACATTCAAAATATAAAATTTGGACTGAATTGCCAAGCGTAATGCAACGTAGAATTATTGATAATGATATTGATTTTTACGTAATTGATGCAACCAAAGTGGCGCAAGAAGCTGATCTTGGTAAACGTACAAATACCATATTGCAAACATGTTTCTTTGCAATTTCTGGCGTACTGCCTAAAGATGAGGCTATTAAAAAGATTAAAGACGCTATTGTAAAATCATATTCTCATAAAGGAGAAGGCGTTGTGCAAATGAATTTTGACGCAGTTGATAAATCGTTAGAAAATCTGCAAAAAGTTGAATATCCTCGCCATACCACAAATAAAGATGGCTTAATACCAATGATGGCAGAAGGTGCAGATGATTTTGTAAAAGAAATTTTAGGAACCATTTTAGCCGGTAAGGGAGATTCTTTGCCTGTTAGCGCATTTACTGCAGATGGAACATTTCCAACAGGAACTACACAATATGAAAAACGTGGAATTGCCGATTTCGTTCCAGTTTGGGATGACGCCGAACTTTGTACTCAGTGTAACAAATGTGTAGCTATTTGTCCGCACGCTGCAATTAGAGCAAAAGTAGTTCCAAATGAATTGTTAATCAATGCGCCTGAATCACTAAAAAGTGTTCCTGCAAAAGGAAGACCTTTTAACAGTGAAACAGAAAGTTATGTATTGCAAGTTTCTCCATTAGACTGTACAGGTTGCGATTTATGTGTTGCCGTTTGTCCTGCAGAAAGTAAAGTGCTTCCAAATACTTTTGCAATCAACTTAACCGAAATGAGTAAAGTGGTAGAAGTGGAATCTGAAAATTGGAATTTCTTTATTGATTTACCTAATTACGACAGAAAAGAATTGGTGACTTCAACCGTTAAAGGATCTCAGTTTTTAGAACCGTTATTTGAATTCTCTGGAGCTTGTCCAGGTTGTGGTGAAACACCATATATTAAGTTAGTGACTCAATTGTTTGGCGATAGTATTTTAATCGCAAACGCAACTGGATGTTCTTCAATTTACGGAGCTAATTTACCTACAACACCTTACAAAACTAATAAGGACGGTCGTGGACCAGCTTGGGCTAACTCTTTATTTGAAGACAATGCCGAATTTGGTTTGGGTATGCAATTGGCATTATCCAAAAAACAGGAAATAACAGTTGATTTATTAAAATCTTTGGAAAGTAAAATTGGCAGCACCATAGTAAATAATATACTTGATAATGCTGAAGGTAATGAAACTTTAAAAGAACAAAAAATAAGTCAAATTGAAGAGCTAAATGAAATTTTAGAGACCATTGATACTTATGAAGCTAAAAAACTGAGAAACCTTTCTGAATATTTGCGTAAAAAAGCAGTTTGGATATTCGGTGGTGACGGTTGGGCTTATGATATTGGATATGGTGGATTGGATCACATATTTTCTTCAGGAGAAAATGTTAATATCTTAGTTTTGGATACAGAAGTTTATTCAAATACTGGTGGACAAGCATCTAAATCTACACAGATGGGGGCAAGTGCTAAATTTGCAATTTCAGGAAAAACAACTTCTAAGAAAAGTTTAGCATTACAAGCGGTTTCTTATGGAAATGTTTATGTTGCACAAATTGCAATTGGAGCAAAAGATAACCAAACCTTGAAAGCTATTGAAGAAGCGGCAGCTTATCCAGGACCATCATTAATAATCGCCTATTCTCATTGTGTTGAACACGGTTATGATTTAAAAGATGGAGCCATACATCAAGAAAAAGCTGTAGAAACAGGTTACTGGCCATTATTTAGATTTAATCCTTTAGCAGAAAAAGGAAAGAAATTTAAATTGGATTCAAAAGCACCTTCTGCACCTCTAAGTGAATTTATGTATACAGAAACCAGATTTACAAGAGTTGTTAATGAAAATCCAGTTTTGGCAAAAGAGCTATTGGATAAAGCCCAAGAACAAGTAGATGTTCAATGGGAAAGATTGGAACTTTATAAAAATTTATAATTTGAATTAATTTTTAGAGTGTCAGGTACGTTATGCCTGACACTTTTTTTATCTTTAAATGAAATACTAAAATATTTTATTTTTTTCAGTGTCGTAAAATAAAAAAATTAAACAATGAAGACAAGATCAGACGCTTTTTTTAAAGAAGCATCAAAAAAATTAAAAACAGCAAAAGAGGAGTTATTTAAACCTGCTGAAGATATTGTTAGCTATTCAGTTTGTAAAAATGCCCAGTTTGCCATTGAAAACTTTCTTAAAGGATATTTAACCAAAAGCAATATTGATTTAGGGCCAAACGAAACCATAAGCTCATTATTTGAAAAATGTGTAAGTATCGATAAAGATTTTAAAACTATTGATTTAAATGCAATTGCTTGTAAAAATCATGCTATAGATTCCCGCTATTGCTCAGAGGTTAATACGGTTAGCGCATGTTTTGATACTGCAGACAGCATTGATACTTATTTAAGAAAGAACAAGGTTTTATAAATAACAATCATTTTTTTTCGTTCAGAAAAAAAAACTTACTGTACATTTGCAAAAAATAATTATGCAATGAATTATATTTTATTTGATGGTACAGTTCGTAAATCACTATTGCCGTTAACCTACACAAAACCCGTTGCCGATTTACGTATAGGAATCCTTACCATTCGTGAAAAATGGGAAATTTATTTAGGTTTTACCACAACAACGCTTACTGAAGACTATTTAGAAGAAAAATTTCCAATGGTTGAAATGGAGAAGAACGTTATGATTAATGCTTCCTTTTTGCCAACACTTTCCCTCGCAGAAAAAATAATGCAGCTAAAAGAAAATCAGGCTATTTTCAAAGATGAGGAGGTTATTGCTTTTTTTACGACAGATTCTCAAGAAACTGTTGATTTTGATTGCTACGATCAAATAGAATTCAATCCAGAAGTAATACAAATTAAAAACACCTGGGATTTATTTATTTTAAACGAGAGTGCATTAAAAGCGGATTTTGAATTAATTACCGAAGGAAGAATTTCTCAACCCATTCCTGAAGGTGTGCACTTTATAAACAAAGAAAATATTTTTATTGAAGAAGGTGCTGAAATATTGTTTTCAGTTTTAAATGCCAGTAAAGGGCCAATTTATATTGGTAAAAATACCTTGATAATGGAAGGCAGTTTAATTAGAGGACCTTTTACTTTGGGAGAACATTCAGTTGTAAAAATGGGTGCTAGAATTTATGGAGCCACCACTGTTGGTCCATTTTGCACTGTTGGCGGTGAGATTAATAATTCTATTATATCTGGGTATTCAAGCAAAGGACACGACGGCTTTTTAGGCAATTCAGTTTTGGGCGAATGGTGTAATATTGGTGCCGATTCAAACAATTCGAACTTGAAAAATAATTACTGCGAAGTTCGTTTATGGAATTATGAAACTGAAAACTTCGTAAAAACCGGGTTGCAATTTTGCGGTTTAATTATGGGCGACCATTCTAAATGTGCTATTAACACAATGTTTAATACAGGAACTGTTGTGGGTGTAAGCGCAAATATTTACGGAAGTAATTTTCCAAGAAATTTTATTCCCTCGTTTAGTTGGGGTGGAGCAGCTGGATTTTCAACATGTAAATTGGATAAAGTCAATAAAACTGCTGAACTGGTGATGAAAAGGCGTGGAGTTGATTTTGACGGAAAAGAGCAGAGAATTTTGGAAAATGTTTTTGAAATAACTAAGAAATACAGAAACTCTTTCCCTTAATACGGGTTGATAAAGTCGAAAGTTGGAAAGATTTAGAGATCCCACCTTTTTAGTGGATGAACTAAATTTTAATAAAATGATTGGTGCTGAAACATTTCTACAAACATCGGTGTAAAACTCGCCATTGTTTGTTCCTTGCCCAACAAAGATATTTACAAATTTTGGATGTTTGTAAAACTAAAAATGTTAAAGTCCGATTAATAGGTGGATAGACCACAGGCAGTGGCTAAAGAATATTGTATCACTTTCATTTGGCAATAAAGAATCATTGGATTTAATAGATTAGATACTTCGTGCGCATTTTTTTAAATTCTGTTAATCCATTTTTCCAGCTTTGCCTTATCTTATTTTCTGAAGTTCCGTTTTCAATTTGCTGTTGTAACTTTTTTGTTCCTGCAAGTTTTGTAAAAAAAGGATTGAAGAATTTGGATTTGTCGCTGGTGTTTTGATATGCTTTAATTAACCATTTTAGTTCTAATCGAGTTAATTTTTGGTATGATGATAAATCTTCACCAAAACATTCTATTCCATTATGAGTTGGATCTTTTGCACCAAAATTTGGTTTTGGAGTAAAACTGTAACTAAAATTTTCTTTAGCTAAAAAAGGAGAACCATAAATTTGGAATTGTTTTTCAGTCCCACGACCCATACTTACATTTGTTCCTTCAAAAAAGCACAAACTAGCATATAAATTTATGGATTGATCATTCGGTAAATTTGGAGAGGGTTTTACAGGCAAACTATATTCCATTTTTCGATTATAATTAACACAAGGAATAACGATCAGCTCACATTGCACCTTATTTTTCAACCATTTTTCGCCATTAATCATTTTACCATATTCTCCAATTGTCATTCCGTGAAGCACAGGTGTGGGGTGCATTCCTATACCGCTGGAATAGGCCGTATCTAATATTGGACCATCAATAATAGCTCCATTAGGATTAGGTCTGTCAAGAAGAATAAGAGGAATGTTGTTTTCTGCACAGGCTTCCATTACACGATGCAAAGTATAGATGTAGGTATAAAATCGGACACCTACGTCTTGTAAATCAAAAATCATTACATCTATTCCGTCCAATTGGTCGGCTTTAGGCTTATGATTCACTCCATAAAGTGAAATAATAGGTAGTCCTGTTTTGGCGTCTTTTTCATCAAGTACATGTTCTCCTGCATCTGCTGTTCCACGAAATCCATGTTCGGGAGAAAAAATCTTTTGAACTGAGATTTTCTTTTCTAATAAAAAATCAACAAGATGCATTTTGTTTGCCAAAATTCCAGTCTGATTGCTTACAATTCCAACTTTTTTATTGCTCAATAATGGAAGATACTTTTCATAATTATCAGCACCGCATTTGAATTCAGTATTACTGGTTGTAGTTCTATTCTTTTTTATACTTTGTTTCGCTGGATTGGAATAAGATATTATTGAAAATAGTAAAAATAAAAAAGTACTTTTTTTTATGATTTTTTTCATTTTAAATCGGCGTTTAATAGTTAGAATTAAGAAATTGACTAAATAAAGTTGGTGTTTTTTATTTGATGTTCAGTGTTATCTGAATTTTTATTAATTTGAATTATTATAGAAGAGTTATGAATAGATCATACAGTATTTTTAATCTTGTAGGTTTAATTTATCGAAGCCTTGCTTCAAATAAAAAATAGAATTTTAAAAACTACCTCTGGGCAGTCTATGTTCAGAGGTAGTTTATTATTTTATAAGTAATAGTGTTTTAGAAATTCTAAATTACCAACCAGGGTTTTGTTTTAATTCTACGCCCTGAGCTTCATATAAATCGATATCATTTGTAGGAATATTTAACAAATAATGTTTTGACTCAAAATTTCTTGTGCTTGTTGGATATATTTTTACATATCCGTCAGCATCTACTTTAATTTGAGTTCCAACAGGAGTAGTACCTATTCTTGCTCCAAGATTTACATCTGGATTTTTTGAAGTATCTAAATAGTCTCCTTTTTTCCAGCGTAAAATATCCATTTGTCTTAGGGTTGTCCAGCTCATAAATTCAATTCTACGCTCTCGACGGATTTCCCAAATTAGTGGAGAAACAATTCCTGAAATTTGCTCCAAAGTAGCGGTACGTTTTGGATCATTAATCTGTATACCTCCAGCGAATGCATTATTTCCGTCTGTAGTTAACGACATTATCCCGGCACGAGTACGCACTTTATTGATAGACATGTCAAGGTCAGAATTTGTTGCTGTACCAAGTTCAGCGCAAGCTTCAGCATAGTTCAGATAAACCTCACTAAGAGTAAACAATGGACAATCAATGGAATTACGTCCTCCTGTAGTAACATCTGGTCCTGATGTTGCAGGATTGTTGTATAATTCAAAAACATAACCAGACATTGAAGTTAATGCAGTAGTACCAAAAGGTTTTCCTTTATATCCATAATTAGTAGCGTTTACTGTTTTTGAAAAGCGTGGATCCCTATCTGTAAATGTTTTTGTAATGTCATCATCACCAGTGTATTGTGTGTTTCCAACTTGTTGTATTGGCAATCCGTTTTTTGTTACATAACTATCGGCTGCCCATTTTGTTAATCCATTCTGAGTAGTAGATGTATTAGTATAGTTTTGAAGAGAATGCATTAATACATTTGTTAGATAGCGTTTTGCAAGTATTACCTCTGAATTACCACCCAATTCGACAGAATTGTAAAGCGATTTCCAATCTGAATTTAATCTGAAAGCAGAATTATTCATTACCGCTAAGGAAGCTGTTTTTGCCTTGCTAAGATAAGCACTTCCATCTTGCCCTAAATGATATTTTCTATACGTTCCTTCGTAAAGACAAGCGTTGCTCAAAGCCGCATAAGCCGTGTATTTATTGACTGTAACATTACTGTCATCAATTGTAAGTAGTAGGTTAGTAGCTTCTTCTAAATCGGCAATAACATTATCTATAACTTCAGCCCTTGGTTTTGCTGGTGCATAAACTAAAGGATCATTTTGAGCTAGATATTCATCAAAATAAGGTACATCTCCAAATTTTTGAACTAAACGATAGTACGTATACGCTCTGAAAAATTTAGCTACGCCGATATAATGGTTCTTTTTTGCTTCAGACATAGGAACTTTTGGTACTTCTTGAAGCATCAAATTACAACGTCGAATAAGCGTATAGTATTCATTCCAAGAATAAACATTAGTAGTAGTAGCTGTTACGGGCAGCTGATAAAAGGTAAATGCCGCCAGATTATCATCTATCCTATTATCGCTTCCATGGTAATAGAAAAAGGAAAGTCCAATTGTAGTTCCATTTCCGTAACCATAAAAAGTATCATAATTAAGCCATGAAAATGTTTTTACGTTATCTTCACTTTGCCAAAAATTATCGGATGTGAATTTATCTGCAGGATCTTCCGTTAGGTAATCTTCACAACTAACCGAAGTTAGTGCTACAAAAGCTGTAGCAAACATCAGTAGAAATTTAGATTTTATAATTGATTTTTTCATTTTAAAAAATTTAAATTGTTAATATTAGAACGATAGTTCAACACCAAAAGACCATGTTTTAGTGAAAGGATAAGCTCTTCCCCAAAAAATCTCAGATTCGTTAATTTCAGGATCAACAGGAAGACGACTGTCTGCCCAAGTCAATAAGTTCTCGCCAGAAGTGTAAATTCTAAGTTTTTCTATTCCCGCTTTCTGTATAAAATCTTTTGGTAAAGAATATCCAAGACTAAAGTTTTTTAAACGTATGTAAGACATATCAAGCAAATATCTTGTTTGAGTAATAAAGTTATTTCTACCTGTTGTACTTCCACCAAAGCCACCTGCTTCAGCACCATAATATGGATTAGGCCAATATGCATCTGTGTTGTCAGGAGTCCAGTAGTCTTTTTGGTTTTCATACATTTGCTGTGGTGAACGATAGAAAGGTAAAACAACATCTGAGGCAGCCCAATAATCACGTTTAGCAACTCCTTGAAAAAATGCAGAAATATCAAATCCATGGAGTTTTCCACCTAATGTTATTCCGTATTTATAACGTGGAGTAGAATTGCCAATTTTACTTAAATCTCCATGATCTTCTGCAGTTCCAGCACCACGAGTTATAGATCCATCTTCATTAGTGTCAATGTAATGCACATCTCCAGCTCCATATTTAAAATTACCACCCATTGTTTTTGAATAGTCAATTCCATTTACAGTTTTACCATTATCGGTTATAACGTCATCTGCTTGAAGAAGTCGATCACTTGTTAAACCCCAAATTTGACCAATTTCGTATCCATCATAATAAGTAGTAAGTAATTTTGAACTGTTATTCCATTTAGTGATAACTGAAGTGTAATCAGATAAAGCAAGATCTACAAATACCGAAGCTTTGTCATTTATTTGTTTGTCAAAATTCAAAGACAATTCCCAACCTCTCGTTCTCATATTTCCAGAGTTTGTTTGTGCAGCACCTTGACCAAACGAACCAGGAAGTGTTATGCCAGGAGCCAACATTCCTTCTGTATCTCGTTGATACCAATCAAATGAAGCGCCAAACATATTAAAAACTCTTATATCAATACCGATGTCTTTTGTGTTTACTTCTTCCCATGTTAAATTTGAATCAACGTTAGTTGGTAAAGAGGTAGAAGGCGGTATTGTCGTTCCACTATTTATCCACCATGGATTAGAAGAATTTAGTATTGCTAAAAAGGCATTATTTCCTATGTTCTGATTTCCAATTGTCCCTATAGAAGCACGTAATTTAAGATCATTTAACCAATCACGTGTACCCTCCATAAATTGTTCATTAGCAATTTTATATCCTAAAGAAGCTGACGGAAAGAATCCCCATTGTTCGTTTGTTGGAAATTTTGAAGAACCGTCATAACGAGCATTTAATTCTAATAAATAAATTCCGTTATAATCATAATTTACACGACCAAAGAACCCGGCAATTGAATAGGATGTTTCGGCTGGATTTAAAGAGGAGTTAGCAGCTCCTGAAACAAATTGTTCTCCTGTTGCAAGATTAAACTCTGGTTTTGATTTATCCATAAGCGTATTTCTTCTTGCGTAAGAACGCGAAAAATCTTGCCACTCAGAGTTGAATCCTCCCAAAAATTTAAAATTATGCTTGTTAAATTGTTTTTTATAATTGGCATAGATATTAAC
>JBAZGP010000008.1:0-27117 GCA_041652835.1 Lutibacter sp.
TGCTAAAAACTTGGTTGCTGCAGGTGTTGCAAGTGAAATTTTAATTCAAGTTTCGTATGCTATTGGCGTTGCAAAACCTATGGGAATTTATGTAAGCACCTACGGGACCTCAAAAGTGAAAAAATCGGACGGTGAAATTGCCCAAATAATTGAAAATCTTTTTGATATGCGTCCGGCAGCTATTGAAAAACGTTTAAAACTGCGCCAGCCAATTTATTTAGAAACCGCAGCTTACGGACATATGGGTCGAAAAAATGAAACGGTTACCAAACATTTTGAAAATGTTGACGGTACAAAAATTTCTTTGGAAGTAGAACTTTTTACTTGGGAAAAATTAGACTTTGTTGATGAAATTAAAACAGCTTTTGGGTTGTAAAAAAGCCTGAATTTATACTTATTTTAACATAAAAGCCTCAATTATTTGGGGCTTTTATTTGTAAATATTTACCACAACTATTGCGCATTTCTCTTGTCCTTCTAATTTAATAACTTCATTAAACGGATGTTGGATTACCATTAATTCACCTCGATTTAAATCTTGTTTTTCTGAATTAAAATGAAATTGCAATTTTCCTTCATAAGCATAAAAAAATATAAATTCACAATTGGAATCCAATTGAAAATTCACACTTTTATTGTCTGGTTTTAAAATAGATGAAATTCTTCCTTTGGTATTTCCCTTTGTCATTAAATTAAAATCGACACAAGTTCCAACGGATGAAGTTTCCCAACTGCCATCAAAAAAAGCTATCTCATTTTTATTTAATTGCACTTGATGATGGTCTTTGTGAGAGAGCGTAATACTTCCCTTCAAAACCATTAATTGGCGCGCAACTTTAGGAAGTACGGTAAAATCAGCTTCTTCAACCTCCACACTTGCCGTGCTTATTCTGAAATTAAAATTACCTGTTGCGTAATTTGCAGTTGGCGGATAAATATACAATTCAGTAGTGTTTCCGCCAGCCCATTTGGTGGTTTTAAAATCTTTGAAACTATAAATGTTAAACTTCATTTTTAAACATTTCTACCGTATCCGTGCAACAAAATTTCGCTTTAAAATACTTTCAATTTAATTTTCTTTCAAAAATTATTTCTGAAAAACACATTTTTTAGCTAAAACTAATTTTAATTGCTACGAATCATGGTCAACACCATTTTAAATTTCTCGACTGCTTTTAAGGCATGACGAGCATTGGCCGGTATAATAATGGTGTCATTGGCTTCAAGAATATTTGATTTTCCGTCAATGATAACATCTGCTTTGCCATCAATTATATATACAACGGCATCAAAAGGCGCGGTATGTTCACTTAATCCTTCCGCTTTGTCAAAAGCGAATAAAGTGATGTTGCCCGTTTCCTTTTTAAGTATTTGCTTGCTCACCACTGCATGTTCAGCATAAGCAATACTATTGTTGAAAGAAAATTTTATTCCTTTGTCAAATTCATTTTTTTCCATTTTCGTTTTATTTTAATGTTAGTTTAATCTACTTCTACTGATTTTTATATCAATTTGAAACCATCACAATTTAGGCATTTTATGGAAATATTCTATATGAAAATTTAATCTATTGATTTCAATTTTATGTATTTTTTTAAATTGGAGGCTAAAATTTGGTCGAGTTCTTGTTCGTTTCCTAAGCTTGTTTCGGTGAAAACCATTCCAAAAAACGGATAATCATTAAAATCCACTTTCCTTAATTCCATAGCATTTTCAAAGTCGGAAAGCAATAATTCGTAATCAAAATCTGCTATTTTATTTTCAGGAATTCCTGAATTGTTGTCTAACAGCACAAGACTGTATATTTTATTTTTGCCTGCTTTAAAAATTTCTTCCCAATTTGGCTTTGTTCCGTTTAAAAAATACAAGTACGAATTAAATCCGTAAGCAAAATACGACAAATCTGCCGTTGTGCACCAGCCACCAAAGCGCATAGGATTCACTTCTACGGGAATAATTGTTCCGTTTTTATCAATCCGAACTTCTATATGAAAGGGGAAGTTTTTTAAATTGGTCAATTCCCCAAGGATATTCAGAAATTTTTCCATTCCCGGTAAATGTTTTTCAATGATTTCTTTTGAAGTGCTGTAAACTCGATCATTTACATCTTTTCCTGTTGAAAAACGATGGTTTAAAATAGATAAAATCACCGGTTCGCCATTTTTATTGAAATAACAATCTAAGGCATATTCTTCACCTTCAATGCAATCTTCTAAAATAAAATATTCGGTATCCACCACTTCATTCGGATAAAAACCTTTAATTTCATTGATGTCGCCAATAATTTTGTTTAAAACCTGAGGCCATTCTTCTGGTTGGTCAATTTTATGCACGCCCAAACTAAAAAAGCCCACTGCAGGTTTTATGATAAAAGGAAATTTTATATTTTGAAGCGAAAATTGTGCTAAATCTTCAAATTTAATTCCCTTAAAAAAGTAATCAGGAAAGGTGCTTTTCAACAATTCACGAAACTTTATTTTATTTTTGAATACTCGAATTTGGCTGGGTAATTTTGTGGAATCCAAGTTTTTTTCTATCCAACTGATGCTGTTTTCCGAATTGGTGTATAGCGGATAATTCAGGTTGTTTTTTATGGATTCAATCGCTTCTTCCTCTGAAACCCAATTTAATGAATCATCAGAAATCATGGCTCTCGCAACTTCTGTTGATACAATTTTAAGGTTATTTTCTTTGATGGTTTGGAGTAGAAATGTTGAAATATAGGGTTGGTCAATTAAAATCATATAGGTATTTTTGTTTCTGTAAATTTAAGTTAAAAGTTTGTAACTAATCAGTATATTAATATTCTAAAACTAATTGATTATTAGACTGTTATTTTTTTTACCGCAAGGGTCGCAAAGAAAAAGCAAAGGCCGCAATGTTAATTATAGTTGATTTACAACACATTGCGTCCATTGCGATTTCCGTAGCGTACATTGCGGTTAAATTTAAAGTTTTGTATTACAGATCATTATCATACTGGTTAGTAACGAAAGTTTTAAGTTTCATTTGAAAGTTAAAAAATTAATAAATTTCTAAATACTACTTATTTTGGATTTTTATCTGATTCTTTTTCTTTGCCTTTGTCCATTTCTTTTTTGTTATTTTCTTTCTCGCTACTTTCTTTTCTAAAACCTATTAAACTGCGATATTTGAGTTCGGATTTTTTGAGTTCTTCCTCCATCTTTATGTATTTGGTGATGTCCTTAATTGTTATTACAGCGGCAACTACCTGCTCTTGGGCATCCATTATTGGTCTTCCACTCATTAAAACCCTTGTCTTTTCTTGAGCGTTTGAATTCCATAATACCACATCTATGTCATCTGTTGCTTCCCCACCCAAAGCGCGTTCTATAGGAAGTTGTTGCAAAGGAAAAATTGTTTTGTTATCGGGATAATAAATTTTAAAATGATTGTAAAAATTGGTGGAAATCAAGGAATCGTCTTCTGTTCCGAAAAGCCGATTTACCATATCATTTGCCAATACCACCTTTTTTTCTGAATTGGCAACAATAACGCCATCACTTATATTTTCAAGAACCATATTTAATTTTTGCTGATTTTCATACAATTCATCCAAAGTAGCCTGTGCCTCTTCCTCATGTTGTAATTGTTCAGTGATATCGCGGGCAATGGCATATAGCAATCCTGTTGAAGTGTCGGAAATTGCAGTCCAAGACAGCCATTTAATATCACCATTTTTATGAACCCAACGATTTTTAAAATTCACCAAAGACGTTCCTTTTTGAAGTTGCTCAATTTTTTCTTCAGTGAGAGGTATATCTTCAGGGAAAATATAGGTGGTAAACGGATTGCTTTTAAGTTCCAAATCACTATATCCCAGCACCATACTTAATGAAGGGTTGATTTTTATAAACTTGTTTTTAGAGGCAACAACTAAAATGTCGATTGACATTTCAAAAAAAGTATCTGCTGCTTTTAATGATTCCTCAACTTCTTTCTTTGCTGAGGTATCTCTGGCAACAGCATATAAAAGTTTGGTTTCCTCATCGGGATAAACTGTCCAATTCAGCCATTTTATAGTGCCATCCTTACAAACAAACCGATTTTCAAAATTCAAAGTTGTGATACCCGATTTTAGTTTTGCCACTTCTTGCAGTGTAACTTCTATATCTTTGGCATAAACGAAAGATATAAACGGTTTTTCTAAAAGTTCTTTTTCAGAATAGCCCAATATCCTTAAGGTTGTAGGGTTCACTTTTAAAAAGACGTTGTCTGATGAAATAATCAACATATCCTGAGACAAATTAAAGAATGTATTTCCAGCCACCAGCAATTGCTGGGAATTTTTTATTTCGGTGATATCTGTTGCAATAACTCCCACTGCGAAAATTCTATTCAAGGCATCAAACAAAGGAAATTTAACAGCCAAATAAGTATGTGGTCCGTCTGATTGCTCAAGAACTTCTTCAACCTGAATTTCCTTTTCTAATTTTACCACTTCCAAATCTGTGCTTCGGTACCTGTCCGCAGTTTCTTTTGGCAAGAAATCGTGGTCTGTTTTGCCTTTAATGTCTTCTTCTTTCAGCTTAAATAAAGTTTCATATTGCTTATTAATCAACAAATATTCCCCATTTAATTTTTTAACGGAAATGGTATTGGTCGTATTATCAATAATAGACTGCAATAACTTTTTGTTCTCCAACAATTTAATTTCAGATTCATTTCTTGCTTTAAGCTGGGCTTGAATAACGAAATAAACAACCGTTAGCATTCCTAAAGAAAGCACCAATAAAACCATGGAAATCCAATCCCATAAATGCGGACTTTCATGAAAAATGTGTCTCCAATAAATGAATGCGAGCGCCAATACTACAACAAGGTTAATGATATAACCCATTATAATTCTATTTTTAAAAGAAATTTGCATAAGTCTGTTTTTTAACCTAAAAATGAAGCAATCCCGTTGTTTTAAGGATTGCCAAACTAAATTAACCATTTATCTTGAATAATGCCATTTCACTGAAATAAAATTTAACAAAATCCCGAAGGAAGATTCTAGTCTTAACAAAAAGCCAATTTTTAGTTATAATTTCCTACACTCAAGTATTTAATAAATTGTTTTTGTATTTTTGAATGAAGTAAACACTATGAATTATGGCAATTAAAAAACAGTACTTGAAAAACAAATCCATTTGCAAGGTCACTTTCAGCATTGATGCAATAGAGGCTTCCAAAGTTTCTGTAATTGGAGATTTTAACGATTGGAATATCAAAACTCACCCTTTGAAAAAATTAAAAAATGGCACTTTTAAAGGAACTATCGATTTGCAGAAAGACCAATCATACGAATTTAGATATGTTGTTGACGGAGATTATGTGAACGATGAAAAAGCCGATGCTTATATTTGGAATGATTTTGCCGCTGGGGAAAATGGGGTTTTGAATTTATAATTGAGAATTCGTAATTCGTAATTGAATTTGCGTTAGCGATTGAACGGCTTGTTTGAGCTCTTTTGCAGTTGTTTTTCTCAACTGCAAAAAGCGAGTAGTGAAAGCGCGACCCGCCAGCTGGCGGGAAACGCCCTACAAATTATATTTCACGGAAAACATATACAATCTTGGCTGAATAAAGTACAGTGAGGTGGTATTACTGTCGGAAATTTCGTTGTAACTGTCGGTATTTATGGACAAATTGTTTGTTAAATTGTTTGCTGAGATTTTAAACTCCCATTTGCTTTGCTTTTGCTGATAATACAGGTTTGCATTTAAAAATGAATAGGTGTTTTTCACCGTATTTTCATCGTTTTTATAGTTGTAATAACTGTAATCGGCTGTTAAAATGAAGTTTTTCAAAAGACCGATTTCTATATTTGCAAACGGCCTGTCTGTGGTGCTTCCTGTTTTTGAATATTCGGAAAACGATTTTTGGTAACCAACTTCAAAATTTGGTGCATCTTTAAATTTTGACGCCACACTTGCCTGATAGCTGTGAGAAAGCGATTTTGACTTAATTTGTTCGTTATTTACCGTATTGTTAAAAGTTGAATTTGAGAAACTTGCCCTAAAATTTGTTTTAAGTCTGCTGTAAGTTTTGCCATACCTGAAATTTGCCGAAAATGTGTCATCTGCCAAATTTGAATTTACGGGATATGAAATCCTGTCAATCCCTACCAATTCCGTACTATTTTTTACGCTATTTACCTTTTTATTGTAATTGACCGATGCATTTACATTGGTGAATGAAAACATGCTAAAACTAAAATAATTTAACGAATAACTGTGGTACAAAGCGTTTTCCAACAGCCTGTTTCCGCGTGTTAACGAATTGTAACTGGAAAGCACATAACCTTCCGCAATTTTACTGATATCGGAAAACTGGGTGGAAATTGAATAATTAAAACGCAAACTTTCCGACGATTTTAACTGTAAACTCGCGTACACATCGGGCAACAGTTTTGTTTGAGTGTCTTTATTTTCAGTGCCCAATTGCGTATCTTTTGTAATATAATGGTGTAAACTTACGCCAGGATTCAGGGTGAATTTTCCTGAAACCACTTTGTAATGCAAGCCTAAAAATAAATCGGAAAAATTAAAATCCACATCGTTATTCAGTACGGTTTCATTAAAATGAAGCACACTTCCATCATCTAAATTTTGAGAAATTCCTGAGGTTAAACTTTGGGTACTTAAAGTACTTCCTAAAGTAATATTGATGTTGCTTTTTGGGGTTAATAAATAATAGTAATCGAACTTTGCATCCAATTTACTGGTGCTCGTTTTTTTATGTTGAATAAGGTCGATAATGGCTTCACTATTATTGGAAGGAATGACTGCAAACGGCTGCGAAGTTGCTGATGAATTGTATAAAGGTTGGTCTTTTTCATAGAGGTGCTGCAATTCAGCAGCAAAAATATTCTTGTCGTCAATGGTATAATATAAGTTGAAATTTTGGTTTAATGTTGTAGGTTTTTCTTCTTTGTAAGTATCTGCACCTCGTTGGGTTGAAGTGACTTCCGTAAGTTCTGTTTGTTCAGACAGCTTTCCGAAAATATCATAATCAATTTGCAAATTAATTGTTGGTTTGTACTTGGTACTGAATTTTAACATGCCCAATTTACTGCCTTGAATAGCCGATGTTTCGCTTATTTCAGTCAAATTTAGTTTGTTATAAACAGTATTTGACTGTGTAAACATATCGGTTTTAGAATCGTTTGCAATGGCAAAACCATTAAAATCTATTGTTTTTTTAGGCACCATACTGAAATTTAAAGCACCAAATTTTGAAGTAATTTCCTGTGCTTGATTATTTTGTGTGGTTAAAAAACCCAATCCGCCAGAAGACACATTGAAACTGGTTCCGCTTCCGCCCATTCCGCTGCGCAAACCGCCTGTAAACCGATAATAATCGCGCATGGTAAATGGCGCTTCGCCTATATTGTTGAAATCGGACAACAGGTTGATGCTTTTTTCCGGACTGTAATAAAACAGTTTGGGTTTTGCGGTATATTTTTCATTATCGCCAGCGCCACCATTTATTTCGCCAAACCAAAATCTTTTTTTCCCCTGTTTCAATTTAATATTGATAACAATATTGTCCTCATTATTGGTAACGCCACGCATTCCTGAAACTTCATTATAATTTCTAAGCACCTGAACTTTATCTATGGCATTTGCCGGAATATTTTGTGTTGCCAATTTTGAATCGCCATCAAAAAAAGCCTTTCCTTCTACCAAAACTTTTTGCACTTTTTTTCCTTCAACTTCCACTTCACCATCGGAATCAATATCGATTCCCGGTAATTTTTTAAGCACATCTTCCAGCTTTTTTTCCTTTCCAGAAGTAAACGAATCGGCATTATACATAATGGTATCGCCCACAATTTTAACGGGCATTTCATAGGTAATTTGCACTTCATTCAGCGACACGCTTGATTCCTCCAAAACAATTTGCTGCACCATATTATCGGCAGAATTGCCAACAGTAACATCTATAATTTTTGTATCGAAACCCAAATAACTCACCTTTAAAGTATAGGATTCATTTTGCTCCAAAATCAATTTATAATTTCCTTTTGAATCGGTAATGGAATAGGATTGCAATATGTTGGTGCCTTTTTTAAAAGCAATTACATTTGCCATTTCCAAAGGCTTGTCTGCTTTATCTTTAACAATTCCTTCTAATTTTACGGATTGTGCGAAAATAAGGAAAGGCAGAAACAATGTTATAAATAAGGTTGACAGTTTTTTCATTTAAAAAATGGGTCGAAAGAAATTGTTAAATAATGTACACTGAATGGTTAATTTAATTGGTGAATTCAACCATAATTATTAATTGTTAATTATTCATCCTCATATGCATACCACCATCACCGCTTTTTTGACGTTCGTTTTGAAATCTTTCTCTCATCTCTTTCATTTTCACTTTCAACATGTCGTCATATTCTTTTTGGGTAACCACTTTTCCTTTATTTGGTTCGCTTATATCTGCTTTTTCTTTAGGGTTCATCACAATTTTTGTGCACATTATTTGTGTATTTCCCGCATTTATCTCTAAAATTAAACCAGGCAATCCCCAGTAATCTCCAGGGCCGTGACCAACGGGAATGTCCATACTGTACCATGCGGTTACGGGAACCAACTCAATTTTTTCTTCTTCTGTTTTTTCTTCTTCTTTGCTGTCGTTATTTCTTCTTCCAAAAGAAAAATTGTTGGCATTTGCCGGCATTTCAATAATGGTGGTTGCTTTAAAACATAGGTTTTCACCAATCATTTTGGTTTCCTGTTCCATTTTCCACTCATACGTTTTTAAGTCGTCTTTAATCAGAAAATTTTTTCCGCTGAATTCATTTTCTTTTGCCGATGTTTTTGTTTGAAGATTTTTATAATATTTTCCTGAAGCTCCACCACCCATCATTGCAAAACGCATTCCTGGTCCGGAACCCGCGGTTTGGTCTAATTTTTCTTCTTCTTTATAAATGGAAGCCGTTTTATTAAACGTTAGTATATAGGTTTTTTCCATTTGGTTTTTCATCATTTCCTCGATGCGTTTAATCCTGTCTGCAGGAATTCCCGAAGCCGCCAAATCCATTTCAACTTTAGTTTTTGTCTGGTAAACTGCACTGCCCTGAAAATCTTGAGCACTTAAGGCTGTTTGTACTAATAAAAATATCAACACAATGGTTCTTAGAAGAATATTTACCATTTCAATAATTTTTAATTAATTTCTGAACAAATATAAGCGCTAATAAAATACTTTTCAGTTAATTAGTGTTAACGATTGTTAAGCGATTGTGATAAACCATTTTATGTGCTTACTTTTGACTTATGAATAAAAATAACTACAAATGGGTGGTCTATTTTATTGGGGCAACGATAGTTACCACAATTGCAGTTCAGGTGTATTGGAATTATAGGGAATACCAAATAAACAAACAAAATTTAATAAGTAAAGTTCAACTAAGTTTAGACAATTCGGTTGAAGCTTATTTCGCCAATTTAACAAAATCGGGGATTATTACTTTTACCTCTGCAGCTTCAAAAAACTCAAAAGGAAAAACAGATACCATTGTTGTAAGCACCAATTCCAGATGGGGTTTGCGAAAAAAAGTGGATAGTACACTGCAAAATATTGCAAAACTTAAAAATCAGAAACCTTTATTTATCAACCCCCAAAGAAATCACGCTTTTTTTACGCCAAATGATGTGATTCCAAAAAATATTGACAGTTTAATTTCTAAAGTATTTATTTCCATATCAAGAGATACGCTTGATTTGGTGAAGTTGGATACGTATTTGTCGGAAGAATTTAAACGCAATCACCTTGGAATAGATTATGCCTTAAAATACGATTATTTTCAGTGGATTTCTGATGACAATTTCGATAAAAAAACAATTGATTACAATCTCAAAAGTTTTCCTGAAAAACATTTAACCGCAATTTCAAAATCGGCATATTTACCGCACAGAAGTCATTTGGAACTTCAGTTCACCAATGAAACCGCCATTTTATTAAAAAATTCATTCATCAGTATTTTACTTTCATTGATTTTGTCAATTAGCATTATTGCAAGTTTGGTGTATTTGCTAAAAACCATTTACAAACAAAAACAGCTTGCTGAAGTAAAAAACGACTTGATTAACAACATCACCCATGAATTTAAAACGCCTATCGCCACCATTTCAACCGCTTTGGAAGCCATGAAAAATTTCAATGCTTTGGATGATAAAGTTAAGGCCGAAAAATACATCTCAATGGCCAATTCACAAGTGGCCAATTTAAATATTATGGTTGAAAAAATATTGGAAACCGCTGCTTTAAACAATGAACAACTGGCGTTGAATAAACAACCTGTGGTTATTGCCGAACTTATTGCGCGTGTTATTGATAACTTTAAAATAACGGTGCCCGAAAAAACAATCAACTTCAAAAATACAGTTGGAGAAGCACTGTTAAATGTGGATAAATTTCACTTTGGAAATGCCATTGGAAACATTATTGACAACGCCATAAAATACGGTGGAAAAATAATTTCTGTTGAATTGTTGTCTGTAAAAAATAGTATTGTTATTGTAATCAAAGATAACGGAAACGGCATCCACAAAACTCAGAAAGATAAAATTTTTGAACAATTTTACCGTATTCCTACCGGAGATACACACAATGTAAAAGGCTTTGGAATTGGTTTGTATTACACCAAAAACATTATCGAAAAACATGGCGGAACCATTTCTGTGGTATACGACGAAAAAAATGCTACCTTGTTTAAAATTGTAATGCCAAATGAATAATTCAGTTAAAATATTGTTGGCTGAGGATGAACCTTCTTTAGGGCAAATTATTAAGGAAAGTTTGGAAACCCGTAATTTTGAAGTGCTCCTTTGTGCTGATGGCGAACAGGCTTACGCCACTTATAAGCGTGAAAATCCGCTGTTGTTGGTTTTGGATGTGATGATGCCAAAAAAAGACGGTTTTACGCTTGCCAAAGAAATTAGGGTGGAAAATCCTGATATTCCCATCATATTTTTAACAGCAAAATCGCAGACGGAAGATGTTGTAAAGGGCTTTAATCTTGGTGGAAATGATTATTTAAGAAAGCCCTTCAGCATGGAAGAGTTGATTGTTCGTATCAATGCACTCCTGAAAAGAGGCGATTACGAAAATGGCACCGAAGTGATAAAAATTGGCAATTATCTTTTCAATTTTAAAAATCAGACACTTGTTTTAAATGGAAATATTGAAACCTTAACACATCGCGAATCCGAATTGTTATTTCATTTGATTCAACATAAAAACCAAGTGCTTGAGCGTTCTTTTATCCTAAAAAAATTATGGGGAGATGATGATTTCTTCAATGCCCGCAGCATGGACGTTTTTATTACCAAGCTTCGAAAAAAGCTAAAAGACGATGCTTCCATCCAAATTATAAACGTTCGAGGTTATGGCTATAAGTTAATTTTTTAAAGCACTTAAATTTGTATTGGCAAAAAATAAAAAATTTAAGTAATTTAGCATTTTATCAATCACCTAAAAATAAACTATGCACGTAGCAATTGCCGGTAATATTGGCGCAGGTAAAACCACCCTGACCAAACTATTAGCCAAACATTACAAATGGGAACCCCATTACGAATCTGTAGAAGAGAATCCTTATTTAGATGATTTCTATGCCGAAATGGAACGTTGGTCGTTTAATTTGCAGGTTTATTTTTTAAATAGCCGATTCCGTCAAATATTGGAAATACGGGAAAGTGGCAAAAACTTGATTCAGGACAGGACCATTTATGAAGATGCCAGAATTTTTGCGCCCAACTTGCATGCCATGGGTTTAATGACCAATAGGGATTTTGTAAATTATGAATCGCTGTTTGAATTGATGGAGCGTTTGGTTTCGCCACCCGATTTGCTTATTTATTTAAGAGCCACCATCCCAACTTTAGTGGGACAAATACATAAAAGAGGTCGTGAATACGAAAATTCCATCAGCATAGATTATTTAAGCCGGTTGAATGAGCGTTATGAAGCTTGGATTACAAAATACACCAAAGGAAATTTATTGATTATTGATGTTGACAAATTAAATTTTGTGGACAATCCAGAAGATTTATATACCGTAATCAATAAAATTGACGCACAAATTAACGGACTTTTTTAATTGTCCACGATTCACTGTTAAATTTATTGGATTATTTTTTCTCATCATTAATACAATTACAAAAACAGAAGTTTATCCTTCTATGTTGTTTTAAATAACATCTCCCTAAAAAAATAATCAATGCAAAAGCCTTCAAAAAAGCAAAACAATGTGAAGCTATTTTGAAAGAAATTCCCCGTCAAAAACGAAAACTGCTTGTCGCTTATTTTGGCAAGATTGTTGCACTTTCCCCTACACGGTTTTATAAATTTAAACGACTTCAAGTGGATGTGTATTTATTATTTATGATTGTTTTTAAAACCATTAGCCTAAATTTACCGCAATTATAGTATTAGATGTATGGAGAACCTCAAACAGTTCCTGAAAAATCCCGTTTTTAAAAAATACCTAAAATACGCTTTAATAGCAATCGCATCAGTGATATCCCTAAGCGTACTGTTCTTTTTTTCTGTATATATTGGAATTTTTGGGTATTTGCCCAACAAAGCAAAATTGTCTGCCATAAATAATCTGGAAGCTTCACAAGTTATTTCTTCCGACAGTATAATTATAGGGAAATATTTTGCGCAAAATCGTACAAATATCGCTTGGAATCAAGTGCCCAATCATCTTAAAAACGCACTGATAGCCACTGAAGACAAACGTTTCTTTACCCATAGTGGCTATGACATTCAAAGTTATTTTCGTGTTTTTTTTAAAAGTATGTTGATGGGCGACAGTAAAGGTGGCGGAAGTACCTTAACCCAACAACTGGTCAAAAATTTATATGGTCGTAAAAATTTCAGCATCTTAAGTTTACCGGTAAATAAAGTAAAAGAAATTATTATTGCCGCCCGTATTGAAGATATGTACTCCAAAGAAGCGCTTCTATTGCTCTATCTGAATTCTGTGCCTTTTGGAGAAAATCTTTACGGTGTAGAAACTGCTTCACACAGATATTTTAACAAACCAGCAAGTAAATTAAAGGTCGAAGAATCCGCCGTTTTAGTGGGTTTACTGAAAGCAAACACGCTTTTTAATCCGCGTCTAAATCCTAAAAATTCTCTTGAACGCAGAAACATGGTTTTAGATTTGATGGAAAAACAACAGTATTTGTCGGCTAAAGAAACAGACAGCCTGAAAAAATTACCTTTAAAACTCGACTATGAAAACATGAATATACATGCTCCGGCAGGTTATTTTGTACATCAGGTAGAGAAAAAGGCAGTAGCAATTTTGGAAAATCTCAAAGATGAAAATGGCAAAGAATACGATTTGGAAAAAGACGGACTTAGAATTTACACCACCTTAAATATGCAGGTTCAGAAAATGACTATGGAAAGTATCCAAAAACATTTGGCTGAAATGCAAAAAGTACTGGATAAAGAACTTGAAAATCATAATTTTAAAAAAGCATGGCTCGCAAAACTAAAAGCTCAAGGGAACCTCACAGATAAAGACAAGGAAAAAAGAAATATTGAGGTGTTTGACTGGAAAGGTACAACAGTAAAAAAATTGAGTAAAATAGACAGTTTGTGGCATTATTATAAAATGTTAAATGCTGCAGTACTCATCACCAATCCAAAAAATGGCGCAATTATTACTTGGGTTGGCGGCAATGATTTCAGAAAGCTTCCTTTTGATATGGTATTATCTCACCGGCAAATTGCTTCGGCTTTTAAACCCATTTTATATGCCACAGCATTTGAAAACGATTTTGAGCCTTGCAATTATATGGATAATGTTGAAAAATCTTATCCTGAATACGACAATTGGGAACCTAAAAACTTTGATTATACATCCACAAAAGACAGCACAGTAGCGCTATGGTATTCACTAACGCACTCCATGAACCTGCCAACAGTAGATTTATATTTTAAGTTGGGCCGACAAAAACTTCTCAAAACCTGCAAAAATCTGAATTTCCCAGAAATAAAAGATGATGCGCCTTCAATGGCTTTAGGAACACTCGATTTATCACTCGTTGAAATTGTGCGTGCTTACGGTGCTTTCGCCAATAACGGCCAAACTACCGAACCCGTGATGATTGTTAAAATTACCGATGCCAATGGGAAGATATTGTACAAAAGAGAAGTTCCAGAACATGAAAAAATTTTCAGCGTAAAAACAAGCCAAACCATAACAGCCATTTTACAAAAAGCCATCAATCAGGGAACTGGAGGAAGAATTCGTTCTCAATTCGGACTTCGCGCAAACCTTGCGGGAAAAACCGGAACCGCCCAAAATTATACTGATGCATGGTTTATTGCCTATACGCCAGATATGGTTATTGGAACTTGGGTTGGCGCCAATACTCCAGATGTTCATTTTTTTAGCGGACAGGGAACGGGCTCGTCTTTGGCCTTACCAATTGCAGGAAATGTGCTTCGTGGCATTGAAAATAATTCCAAATTGAGAAAAGAATTTTTGACCCCTTTTTCCATTCCTTCTTATATTTATGATGATATGGAATGTGAACCTTACCACCAAACAGGTGTCTTAGGATTTTTCAGAAGGTTGTTTGGTAAAAACCGAAATAACTAATGAAATAATTTAAAATACAAACCGTTTTAAAACACGTTGGCAACAAGCTCATTTTAAATCCCAAGATAAATTTAACTTCAATTTTAAAATAGATTTTGTATTTTTGATTAAAAGCAAATACGTATGAGTTTAGAAACCAGAAAATTATCATTCATTCAAGAATTTCTTAAAACTCAAAATGAAAAGACTATTTCTCACCTTGAAGCTATTTTGAAGAAAGAAAAAACCGTAATTGAATTTGAGAATATTCAACCAATGACTATAAAAGAATTGACAAATCTTTAAACGATTCTAAAAAGGGGAAATTGACTGAAGCAAATGATTTAATTTCGGAAATTAATAAATGGAGCTTAAAATTTATTGGACAGATTTTTCTAAAAAAGAGCTTCAACATATTTTTGAATACTACAAAGAAAATGTGAGTTTAAATTTGCTAAGAGTTTGACTATAGGGATTGCAAAAGAAACTTTAAAACTAAAAAAATAACCTAAGATTGGTCAGGTTGAGAAATTGTTAATTGAAAGACCAAATGAGTTCAGACATTTAATTTATAAGAATTACAAAATAATTTATTGGATTAACATAAGAGAAAATCGAATTGAAATTAATGATGTATTTGATTCAAGACAAAATCCGGTAAAGATTGAGCGAACAAAATAAGGCCAGTTGCCAACCGTATATAATTTACGCTTAAATTTGAACTAAAACAAATGCACAAACAGTCAATAAAAATTTGTTACGTACGAAAAATCACAGGTTCTTATGTCGCACAAATCATAATACAACATGTTGGCAAACATTAAAAACTTACTCAAAAGTTTACAATTAATGAAACTTTTTATATATTTGTATCGTATTTGACTTTAGACAAAAAAATGACAAAACGATTTGAAACGAAATTATTAGAAGAAGCTTTTGAATTCATTGAAAAACAAACCATTAAAACTAGAAAGAAAATATTTCAGAACATAAGAAGAGCTGAACAACAATCCGACCCAAAGTTTTTCAAAAAATTGACAGTCGATATTTGGGAATTTAGAACGCTATATTCAGGAATTCAATATCGACTTTTTGCATTTTGGGACAAAGAAGATAAAACCGAAACATTAGTTTTCGCAACTCACGGAATTATAAAGAAAACTAGCAAAGTAGACAAGAAAGAAATCGACAAAGCGGATAAGATTAGAAAAACATATTTTAAAAATAAAGAAAAATGAAAAGTTACACTTTAGACCAAGCAGAAGACCTTTTAATTGGAAAAAAGGGAACTGAAGAAAGAGATGAATATGAATTTGAGCTAAAACTTGAATTGATTGGAGATATGATAAAAACTGCTCGAAAGAAAAGGAATCTGACTCAAGCGCAATTAGGAGAATTAGTTGGAGTAAAAAAAGCTCAAATTTCTCGACTTGAAAACAGTACTGGAAATGTGACTTTTGAAACTGTAATGAGGATTTTTAATGCTTTAGGGGCAAAACTGAATTTGAATCTTCAAATGTAAATAACGTTTGCTAACACCTCATAAAATTTACGCTTAAATTTGAACTAAAACAAATGCACAAACAGTCAATAAAAATTTGTTACGTACGATAAACCTCGGGTTCTTAGGTTGCGCAAATCATAATACAAACACATGGTTACACCTTAATTCACTTAAAAAAATGAAACAACTATCAATTTTATTCATTATTGGAATTTTATTCTTGGGCTGTAAAAATGATGCTGATAAACCCGAAAACTTAGCTAATGAAACTGAGCAGTTCATCTTAAAAAACGATTCCTTAAAAAAAGAAATTCAGCTTCTTAAAAGTGTAAATGATTCTTTAATGAAAATCGAAAATGTGGAAGAAAATTATTGGTTTAATCCCGAATTTAATGGCGCTTATTTTATCCGACTAGGAATAGAAAATCCAGAGAAATTTGTTGAAAATTCACTCCAAAAAAGAAAAGATTTAATTCCTTCGGAAGCTGTTTTAGGCGGAACAATGGCCTTTAGAAAAATTCAACTACTTGGAAATAAGTGGCTTATTGCAGATTATAACGATGGGCATATTCAAGGAAGGGCTATTTATGAATACAAACTGAACGATAAAAAGGAATTGTTGTTTAAAATGCTGGCTTCAAATGATACAGAATAAATCTGCATAAAAACTTACCAATTCCATTCAACTTATACAGCAACACCATTTTTCAAAAGGAATATTGCTCGTTTCATTTTAAATCCTAAATTTACAAAATCGTTGCAATCCAAGGAAATGTTGCGGTACTTTTAAAACAATTTCTATTATTAAAAGTAACACTTTGTAAATGAGTAAACTAAAATTTCCAAGTGCCCAAACCATATTGTTGGTCATCGCCGCACTTGTTGCCCTTTTAACCTGGATTGTCCCTTCAGGAAAATATGACACGCTGGCTTACCATGCCGCCGACAACACTTTTATAAGACAAAGTTTAGAAAAATCTTATGTAATTCCTGCCGAACAAGCAACGTTGAACAACCTTAACATCAAAATTCCTTTAAAAAAATTTACCGATGGCGCCATCACAAAACCCATAAGTATTCCAAATACTTATAAAACAACAGCGTCTAACTCACAAGGTTTTTTTGAATTTGTACAATCACCGATTAAGGGAATTATTGCAGCTTCTGACATCATATTCTTAGTGTTGATTATTGGCGGATTAATTGGCATTATGAGTTTAACTGGAGCTTTTGATGCCGGAATTTTTTGGCTGGTAAATAAATTAAAAGGCAAAGAATATATCTTAATTATTCTTACCACCACCTTAGTAGCATTGGGTGGAACCACTTTTGGGTTCGCTGAAGAAACATTGGCCTTCTTCCCCATTTTAATTCCTGTGTTTATAGCGGCAAAATATGATGCTATGGTCGGTTTGGCCTGTATATTTTTAGGTTCTTCCGTTGGTACCATGTGTTCAACCGTAAGTCCATTTTCAACCATTATCGCCTCCGATGCGGCCGGCATAAATTGGACAACCGGACTTTCAGGAAGAATTGTTATGTTTTGCATGAGTGTAACAATAAGTATTTTATACATTTTACGTTATGCAAAAAAGGTAAAAAACGACCCTTCCAAGTCCTTAATTCACGACCAAAAAGAGGCGATGGAAACCCATTTTGGAAACCTTTCTAAAGTCAATATTGTTCCATTAAACAGCAAGCTCAAATTAATATTGACTGTATTTGGCGCAAGTTTTATCATTATGATTATCGGCGTTTCTATGCTCGATTGGTGGTTTGTGGAAATGACAACTGTTTTTTTAGTGGGCGCCATTACTATAGGTTTTATCGCCAAAATAAACGAATCCGATTTTGTCAATGCGTTTTCAAAAGGTGCTGGCGAATTGCTTGGCGTTGCCTTTATTATCGGAATTGCAAGAGGCGTTTCCATATTAATGGATGACGGACTTATTAGCGACACCGTCCTTTATAATGCAAGCGCTCTTACCGAAGGGATGAATAAAGGCGTTTTTGTCAACTCATTGTTCTTTATCTACAACGGCTTGTCCTTTTTTATTCCATCATCCTCAGGAATGGCAGTACTTACCATGCCAATTATTTCGCCATTGGCCGATACCGTTGGCATTGGCAGGGAAGTTATTGTAAACGCTTACCAATACGGAATGGGTTTGTTTGCCATCATAAATCCAACCGGACTCATTTTGGCGTCACTTGCCATAGTGAAAATTGGTTTTGACAAATGGATGAAATTTGTAATGCCTCTGGTTATCGCCCTTATTTTAGTGTCTATGATTGTGCTAACTATTTCTGTTTATTAAAATGAAAGGCCTTTTAACCATTGTGCTTTTGGTGCTGTCAAATACATTTATGACACTTGCTTGGTACGGCCATCTCAAATTTTCAGAATGGAAATGGTTCAATAAATTGGGTCTAATTTCTATTGTTTTAATAAGTTGGGGCATTGCATTATTTGAATATTTTTTCCAAGTTCCAGCCAACAGAATAGGATTTAAAGGAAACGGCGGCCCTTTTTCTTTGCTCCAATTAAAGTTAATCCAAGAAGTGATTACCTTAGTTGTATTTACCGCTTTTTCACTCATCGCTTTCAAAACTGAAACTTTTAGGGCAAATCATATTATTGCATTTATTTTTCTAATTCTTGCAGTCTATTTTATGTTTAAAAAATAATATTTTGGGCGTTACCCGCCAACTGGCGGGTCGGGTTTTTCGCTGCAATCTTTTTTTCGGTGAAAAACCTCAAAAAAGTATTTCCGCTGCAACCCCTAACGCAAATACAAATTAAACATTCAAATATCGTATAAAATTCGTTTCTTTTTAACCCATTTGTCGTCATAAATTGGAACCATAGCTATGGATATGCTTAAAATTTAATTCAAATTTTACTCCTGCCATTTCATCAAGTTGTTTGAGCAATTTTATTTTTTCTATATGCATAATCTAAAACTTTAAATTATTATTATTTTTGAGATGCATCAAATGCACTTTTCCATTCTTGAACAAGTACTTTAAATTCAGGTAGATTCCTAATAAAATCTAAATCATCATCTTTAGAAATCTGAACAAAATTTCTATTTCCATTTTTAAAAGCTAATCTTAGGTTTTCAATAGCTTCTTTTGGTTTATGCATACGTGAATATAAACAAGCAGCATCATAATAATTTCCTTCCGTAGGGTATTGTTCTAATATTTTATTCTGCCATTCAATGGCTTCCGCATTTCTTCCTAAATGAAATAAAGCGTATTGACGACAATTACCTTGATTGGATGCCGTTGTGTCAATGGATATGATGGTTAAATAATCTTCTTTTGCTTGTTGTGGTTTTTTTAATTGGGACTCGTATAATCTTCCTCTATGTAAATAAGCATAGGTATAATCCTTGTCAATTGCAATAGCTTGGTTGTAATCGTCTAGTCCACCCATAAAATCTTTCAAAAATTCATCTTTTACCCAGCCTCTTCTATAATAAAACCATGGTTCACTTGGGTCTATTTTTATAGCTTCTGTGAAATCTTTTACGGCATCAGTATAATTACCCAATAATCGCTTGGCATCAGCTCTATATCCATAATTCTGTGCATCAGTTGAGTCTATAGAAATCGATTCTGTAAAATCTGATATTGCTTTTTGAAACCATCCTAAATTTAAAAAATTTTCACCCCTATAAGTTAACAATAAAGGTTTTAAACCAATAGCTGATAATTCAATTAATTTAGAATAATCTTTGCTTGCTGCTTCAAAATTATTTGAATCTTCAAACAACTGGACCCTAATAATATACCACAAATCTTTTTCAGGTTGAGAAACGATTTGTGCATTCACTTTTGAGATTGATAACGGATAATTTTTTTTAGAATAAAAAATTAAGATATTCTGCATTATTTCATCAGTATCATCCAAGCTAAAAGCGTAAAAAATATCATCTATAGCATCTTTGTATCTTTCTTGTTCATAGTATAATCTAGCTCTAAATTTATACCCTATATTATATTTTGGTTCAAATTTGATTAATTTATTCAATATTTTTTCAGCTTCAGAATATTTTTTTTCAGACAGGTAATTTCTTCCTAAACCCGCCCAAGCAACAACTAAAGATTCATCCTTTACTAATGCCAGTTTATAATCTTCTTCCGCTTTTTTGTATTCTTTTAGGTCAAAATAAATTTGAGCTCTATAAATATAAATTGTAGCTTCATCAGGTGTCAACTTTAAGGCAATTTCATATTCTTCAAATGTTTTTTCTAAATTGTCTATTTTTAAATAAATATCACCTTTTAAAATATGAGACCAAGACAATAAAATTTTATCCTTTGACAAAAAATATTTTATGGCATTATTTACATTACTTAATGCAAATGAATTTTTGTTTTGAAGATTATAAATAATGGCCTTATAATAATAAGACATCGCTCCTTTTGGATTATCACTAATTTCTCGACTAAAATAATCCAATGCTTTATCAAAATCTTTCTGTTGAAAGGCTTTCTCTGCCGTTTCAAAATTATAACTCTGTGCACTAATATTATTGGTGAATAATACCAAAATCTCCATAACGATTGCTAATTTTATTGATTGTAGTATGTTGCTTTTAATCCATTTTACTGGTTTAATTACTTTGTTTAGTTTTTCCATTTTTCCTTTTTTAATGAGTTGTTGCATCTTTTGATATAAAAAATATTACTGTCTTAAAAGACTGTTTTTTACAGTGGTTATAAACATTATTCTGTCCTTATTAAAGGTGAGTACATTGCTAGTTCTGCTTAATGAATAAGATACATTATCAATATTTACCCCATACATATCACCTACGTGAGCTAGTGGAAAAGACAAACCGCTTTGAACCAAATCTAAAGTAGATTTAGGAACCCCGATATCTCCTGATTCAGGAATTAAATTATAAATAGTGGATACTATAATTCCGTTTTTTAATCCAACGATAACATCTCCAATTCTTCGGTTAAAAAAGTATTTATCGGTAATAGCACCTGTATAATGATAAGTTGAAACACCTGTTAAAGAAGAAATACCAAGTAATTTAAACTCTGATGATTTTGGGCTTAATTGATCTCCTAAATAAAACTTCTGTGAAAAGGAATGTATTGAAGTCAATAAGAATAACGAAATTAGGATAGCTTTAGTTTTCATAATTATTTTGTTTTATTTTTATTAGCACTTTTAATTAATAATATTCCAAGTAAAATGATGATTCCAAAACCTATTAATAATTCTATAAATAAATATTCATTAATATTTGCTTTATTTGGATTTGATTGATTTTCTAAATAAAATTTCTGCGAAAAAGAATATGCTGAAGTCAATAAGAATAACGAAAGTAGGATTGCTTTAGTTTTCATGATTATTCTGTTTTATTTTTGTTAGCACTTCTTATTAGAAGTATTCCTGGTAAACTGATGATGCAAAAACCTACAAGTACTCCTAAAAGTTCTGGAAGTCCAATAGTGGTAGAATAAGGATAACGAAATAAGCTAATGATTCCAAGGATTATAAATCCAATTCCAAATAGTGTTTTCATAATTATTTAAGTTTTAAGTTAGAAAATTCAAATGTGGAAACCATAATCGCGAAAGCAGGGGTAGTTTCATCAATATAAGTTTCAATGGAACAAGCGTCAATAGACATCATCCTTGTTCCCTCGCTGTATAAAAATTGTTTGTGATATAATTTATAATCGTCTGCAAACGGTGTTAAAAGATGGATATAATAAAATTCTTTTAAACCAATAATAACAGTTCCTCTTTTTACAATTTTAGTTTCACCATATACCGCATTAAAATTTTGTTCAAGTTGTTGGTTTGTTAAAGGAGCTATTTGTTGTTCAGCGGTCAATTTTGTAGCAGTTGGAAATGTATTTATTCCAACTACAAATGAATTTCCTTTTCCATCTACGATTTTGGCATCTACAACCGGGTTGAAGATTTTGTCTTTTGAATACCAACCATCTGGAATGATAAACGAATAATTGTATTTACTGCTAGTAAATTTTGTTTGTCCTAAAATACTTAAAGGAAGTGCCACGAAAAAGATGAATACTATTTTGTACATAATTTGTTATTTAATAGTTTTTAAACCGTTCTTATACCTATTAATATCAGAATACCTAAAAGGTAACCCGTAGCATAGAAAAAATGTTAGCTATTAATTATTGAAATAAAATTGTTCTTCGAAATTTTGAAGATTTTTCATTTGTTTAATTAGGTTAAAGAATATTCCTCTATAATCTTCTATATCTCTGTCTCTTGGTTTATTTACGTCTCTTCCATTGTGTAGTTCGCGCATAAACCCTTCTATTTTTTTACCACCTTTAGTTCTACAATAGCAATAGGCAATTGTTCCAAAAGAATGTTGTAGGCCTATAAAAAAATAGCCTGAAATTTCATTTCCACTGAAAACAGGAAATTTATATTCCAAATATTCACCATCATTTTTCACCAATTCAAAATGTGTTGTATCAAAGTTTAAAATAGAAGAGCTGGTATCTTTCGCTTGATTAATGTATTGATTGAAATTCGGATAAATTGTAATCATCCCTCCTCTTTGTAAAACATTCGTTTTTACATCTTTCCTGTCATTATTAAACAGATAGATTATAAAACCTACTCCCAAAATTATTAGTATAAAAGTTGTCATAATATTTAATTTAAACTGTAAATAGATTATTAATTGCTTTGTTCTTTTCCATTTTCTCCATAAAAGATTCTTGTGTAATATCAAATTTATCGAGTATGGTAAGTAAGAAATTAATTTCTTCTTCATTCATTTGTCCATCACAGAGAAGCATCTCAAGCATCATAAATAAAATAATATCAATTTTAGATTTGTCAAAGGATGTTAATCTTGTGATAATCATATCAGGTCCTACGCTATTTAAAAGCTCTTGAGATTTTCTTGCTTTTACTTCAAAAATAGTTACACATTGATTTAAAAAACTTAACTCTGTATTAATTCTTGACCTATTACCTGCTACAATATCATTATCACAAGTTCCTGCTAAAAATAGCAGTGCTAGTATTGTCAATTTTTCTTCTTCAGAATAATGGTCATATAATTCTGATGCTGGGTGTCTTTTTTTAGTGAATAAGGAAAACATAGTTTTAAATTTTAATGTTATTTACCTATTAATATCAAAAACACTAAAAGGTAACCCTATGTATTGAAAAAAAGTTCAATTCATAAATTATTATAGGGAAATTTGGAGTAAAAAGCAATCCATAAAAATGTTAATGCTATATTAAGGTCAAAAATTATTGAATTATTATTTATTTAATTGGTAGTCTTAGATTTAGTCTATAATTTTGTTTGAAAGAAATAATAAATCAACTATAACAATTAATCAAATGATAAAAGGTAAGGTTAAGGAAAATTTAAATGAATTTGAATTTGAAATAGAACTGCTACTTGGAAGTTTACACGAAAGAACTGGCTATATCTATTATTTTGATTTGCTCCAAGAAACATTTTTAAGAGCAAGTAAACATTTAATTATAGATTCTCAACAATTTAAAAAGGAACTAGAAGAAGAGTGCCCAGAAAATAAACAAAGTTTGATTAAATCGAATGAAGGTGTTGTAAACCCATTAATTGAAACTCTATATAAATCTTATTTTATCACACTTTGTTCAGAATTAGAAATTATTTTAACTAAAGTTAATGAAATCATTGAGAGGTATTATAATGAAAATTCTTTTTTCCCTTTAAAAGCTAGAGAAGGAGATTTTAAATCTTTACTTGATGGAAAGAAAACAACAAAAGCTTTTATTATTGAGACATTAAAGCAACATAAAATATTGACAACTTATAACTACATAAGAAATGGATTAATTCACTCTAAAAACTGCAAAGAAAGTCCTGAATTTATAAAATTAAAAACTTATATTACGAATGGAAAAATCAATAATTTAAAAATTATTGATAATGAAAAAGGATTTAGGTTCTTGATTACGGATATAGATTTTATTATTAATTACTCAAAAGTGATAATTTTATTTTTTCAAAATCTGATTAATAATTCTGTTAAAAATAGAAAATAATTAATGATACATGGTTTATTTAGACTACTGTTGTATATAATTTGTTACGTGTTATAACTACGTCATTTCAGCAAATAAAAACCATATAGAAATCTTCGCAAGTAGGTATAGAGCCTGTAATAAATTATAGTTAGCTTTGTTAGTACGTTGCATTATCAACACTGCATTCTGACTTGCAACAAATCTAGATTACATTATGTTCCAGAGTTTCTATGGGATTTTTTTTATAAATTCTTAAGATTATTATACTGAATTTTAGTGAATGCGTGGATAGTGCCATCGTCATTCATTAACATCTGTTCAGTTATTTCATCTCCTTTATACGTTATGTTATAACCTACAATAACTGGAATGGTGTTTGATATTTCATCTCCTTGCTCCTTAACAATGGCTTCAAGAGTACATAATGGTAAGTATGTTTTATCTTTATGTCCAGCTAATATCTTATAATGTACATACTTTTGCTTATCACCCTGTTGCAACACTTTGATATCATAAGTACGCAAATTACTACTAATATAAAAATCCGTTTGGTCAACATCTGATACATTTGTATTTATAATAGAATAATGTATTCTTTCTACTTTTGAAGCAGCTCTATAGCCTATATCATACTTAATCTTTCCATTCTCTGTTATTCTATACAATTCATCTTTAGCATAAGTTTCTTTTGAACAAATCCCTAAACATAAAGTTAACTCTTTGTAAATCACTTTTGTTCTCACTTCTTCAGTTGATCTTAATTCTAAATTATTCATTTGTATTATTTATTAATATTATCTACTCTTCTTTTTGACTTCTGGCTTGCAACATTTCTAGTCTACATTAAAATCGAAGTATGGTACTTCTACAAATTTAGATTTTATATATGCAGTCTATTTGCATTCGTTCTAATAATTTTAATTATTCTTACTCCAACAACACAAACCCAGCCCAGTAATAAGGCGAATATTTTGCCTTCATTTTAGCTTGTGCCATTTGAAATGCTTCGTGTATAGTTTTACCTGCAAAACATTCGCCATAGAAAATATCAAAAAGTTCTGCTGTTTGAGTATCTGGGACTTTCCATAAACTCATAATAATATTTTTAACCCCAGCCATTTTAAAAGCACGTTGTAAACCAAAAACACCTTCACTTCCTTTAATTTCTCCCAAACCAGTTTCACAAGCACTTAGCACTACTAACTGGCAAGCACTTAAATCTAAGTTGGAAATTTCACTTGCGGTTAAAATACCATCTTCTTTAGTCAGGTTTTCAAAAGGTTTCCCCCAATACTTATTAGCACCTGCTAAAATTAATCCTGAACGCATCATTGGATTATCAGAAGCTTTATAAATCTTTGATTTCCCTTCTTCAAAAGAAAAATCTTTTGGCAATTCTTGTTTTGGGTCTGGAAAGAAAAAACCGTGTGTGGCCAAATGCAACACAAAAGGAGTGGTCCTACCATCCAACTGTTTAATACTTTCTTCTGTTGCCTCTCGTTCTTTTAATACATTGGTTTTAAAGCCATTTTGTTTTGCTTTCAATTTTATTTGTTCAACCTCATCATTGGTTCCATTTAAATAGCCATATTCTTTAATTCCACTTCGTGTTACCAAATCTGAGATAATAGTGTTAGGTGCAATTCTTTCGCTTTTTATTTTATCTATAGAATTACTTTTATTGTAATCAATTCCTCCATATAATAACAACTCTAAATTAAGGTTCTTATCCAAACTTGCCGTTTTATAATTTACAATTTCAGCTGGTGAACTCAAAATATGCAGCTTATATTTTTCTCCAAAAGTTTGAGTTTCTGACATTGGTAATGCTGAAAAATCTATTTGATGTCCTAATCCTGATGGTGATAAATAAATGGTTGTAATACCTTGGAATTCTTTTTCTAATGGTTTTAAAAATAAATCACTAATAGCGCTATTAGTATATTGTTTGTCTATGCGTTTAATATCTTTTTGATTGTTATTTCTATCCAATAAAAAAGCTAACTCTTTTTCTTCAAAAAGCGAAATAAATTTAGGTGATTTATTATCTTTACCTACTACAAAAGCAGCATAAACAATACTATCTGGTTTTCTTTTTGTATCATAATAAACAAAATCTACAATATCAATAACAACCTCATCTGATTTTAATTTACCACGTAATTTGTCCCATTTTACGGATAGAGTATTTTTTGATTTAGAAAACTCATTTGATTGTTCTACTAGATATTTTTCTATATTTTCAGTCTCTAAAAATAAAGCATCATAGAATAATGGTCTTTTATCTTTTGGAAGCTCATTGAGTTCTGAAATTTGCTTCTTGTTATTTATAAACTTTTTATAATTAGCTTTTAATTCGTTACTTGAGCTATTAATAATGGAATTAGCAATTCTATTTTGATTACGCAATAATAAATTCTTAAACATTAACTCTTCTTCAAAACAACTAATATTTAAGTTTTTGAAATCAATAGGATTTCTTATTAAAAATGATACAGGATAAATTCTGTGATGAAAATACTGTTGAATATATTGTTGAATCTCATTATTGGACATGTAAGTCGCAATATCAAATACATTTTTCTTTAAAATATTTGAAGAAGTTAATAAATATTCAAATTCTTTTTGAGTGTTTTTTAAGCAATTATAAGTTAAAGCTATACCGAGAATTTTTAACTTATACGACTCACTTAACTTATTCTTATCATTTTCAATCGATTTCAATTGATATTTTTCGGCATCCTCACATCTGTCTGTTTTTTGATAAACTACTGCCAAATTAGCATAAAGAGTATAAACATTTATGTCTTGTAGTTTTTCTTTTATTTCAAGGGCCTTTTTTAAATAAAATTCAGCATTACTATACTGTTCCAACACAATGTACAAAATTCATAAATTAGCGGCTGTCAAAGCATAATATGAATTTAATTCACTAAATTCCTTTTT
>JBAZGP010000009.1:0-26829 GCA_041652835.1 Lutibacter sp.
CAATAGAAAAAGTGTGACTATGCTCAGCACTTCTGATAAAACAGCTGTTGATAAAAGAGATGATAAAATCGTGGGTTCAGGATCCAACTTAAATACAATTTAATTAAACTTTAGAATGGCAAATCATCCTCTTCATTTTCTTGTTTTGTGATATCTTGATTTAATGGTTCAGTCGGTATTGCCTCCTTTTGCAGAGGTGGTGCATTCAATTCTTTTTTGGTAGTTAAGAAAGTCATATCCACCACATGAATTTCGGTGGTGTATCTTTTTACTCCATCTTCACCTTCCCATTGTCGTGTTTTTATGCGGCCTTCAAGATAAACCTTATCTCCTTTAGATAAATATTTTTCACAAATTTCAGCCAACTTATTTCTAACCACAATATTATGCCATTCTGTTGTGGTCACTTTTTCTCCGGTTTGTCTGTTCGTATAATTTTCATTTGTTGCCAAAGGAAAGCGTCCAATAGCATTTCCACCTTCAAAATAATGCATTTTTACCTCATCACCCAAATGTCCTATTAATATTACTTTATTTATTGTCCCCGCCATTTTTTAAGTGTTGATTAATTACCAAAAGTAATAAAAAATTAGTTGGTTTTATATCGATTTAAAAAATTATCAATCAATGTAGGAACTGGATATTCTTTTATTGTTTTCCAAGGAAGTGAAAAATGAGATGAAGAACCCGTAGTCACCACCCAAAATTTTGTATAAATATGCTGATGGGTTAATTTATGCACAAGCACTTCTTTATCAAAAAGTTCGACTTTTACGTTTAAATTACAAAACAACTCCTTAAACATATTATGAGTAATAAGTTGCTCTTCATCAATAATGCTGCTCGTTTCAATTAATGGAAACTCATATAAATTTTGCCATATACCAGCTTCACGCTTTACCAACTTGGTTTTATGGTCACTTGATTGAATGACGATATAATTAAAGTATCTTTTTTTAACTTTTACTTTCTTCTCTTTTAAGGGAAGGTCTTTAACACTACTTTTAGATAAGGCAAAGCAGCTATTGTTTAAAGGACAGATGTTACAATCCGGATTTTTAGGTTTGCACATCAACGCTCCAAATTCCATAATGGCCTGATTATAAGTTCCTGGATTTTTTTTATCAATTAATTGTTGTGCCAATTCCTTGAAAGTTGAAATTCCTGCGGAAGTGTTTATTGCGATTTCAATACCAAAATATCTCGCCAAAACCCGATACACATTGCCATCAACAACAGCAGTTGGCTCATTAAAACAAATAGAAGCAATGGCAGAAGCGGTATAATCACCAACGCCTTTAAGTTTTATAAGTTCTTGATAGGTAGTGGGAAAATTTCCATTTAATTCATTTACAATATATTTTGCCGAAAAATGCAAATTTCTAGCGCGGGAATAATAGCCCAATCCCTGCCAAAGTTTCAACACCTGTTCTTCTGATGCCGATGCCAAATCAAACACAGTAGGAAAATTTTTAATAAACTTAAAATAATACGACATTCCTTGGTCAACACGCGTTTGCTGCAATATAATTTCCGATAACCAAATGGAATATGGGTTGGTTGTGGCACGCCAAGGTAAATTTCTTTTATTACGTAAATACCAGTATATTAATTCTTTAGAGAAAATCATTCCTTTTTTTATAAAATACAATGATACATCTTTTAATTAATTAAATTTTAGTGAATTAACTTTTTGAATTTCATTATTATATCATATATTTGCCGTCTTAATTTTATAATAACTATAACCCATATTAAAAATGACGAAAGCAGAAATCGTATCAAATATTGCAGACAAATCTGGAATAGAAAAGGCAGATGTATTAGCAACTGTTGAAGCGTTCATGGAAGAGGTAAAGAATTCCTTAGAAAAAGGAGATAATGTTTATTTAAGAGGTTTTGGCAGTTTTATCATTAAAACAAGAGCTGAAAAAACTGGAAGAAACATTTCAAAGAATACCACAATCAAAATCCCAGCTCACAACATCCCTTCATTTAAACCTGCAAAAGTGTTTGTAGAAGGCGTTAAAAGTAAGGTAATTGTATAACCGACTTCAAAGTAGGTTAAAAAATATTTATTAATATAAAAACAACTTTTAATTATGCCAAGTGGTAAAAAAAGAAAGAGAGCAAAGATTTCGACTCATAAACGCAAAAAAAGAGCAAGAGCAAACAGACATAAAAAGAAAAAGTAAGCTTGTCTTACTTTTTTCTTTTCAATTTTAAAAGTTCATTGAAATAAATATTTGCAATTTACGCAAATATTGTTGGGTACATTACCCCGTAAAACTTAGTATAAATCGTTCAAGTATTTTATTTGAACACAAAACAATTCAGAGTGAAAACAGAATTAATAATTAGATCAAATTTCTCTGATATTGATTTTGCCTTATTAAAAGATGGTAGATTAACAGCACTTAACAACGAATCCATTAGCAATAAATTCTCCGTTGGAGATATTTTTTTAGCTAAAATTGGCAAAGTTCTATCTGGTTTAAATGCATCGTTTGTAGATGTAGGTTATGAAAAAGATGGTTTTTTGCATTATCACGATTTAGGCGCACAATTACTGTCCTTAAATAAATTTATAAAAGGGATAACCACGGGTAAAATTAAAGATTTCACATTAAAAAATTTTCAATTAGAAAAGGATATTGATAAAAACGGAAGTATCGTTGACGTTCTAAAAACAGGTCAAAATTTATTAGTACAAATTGTAAAAGAACCTATATCTACCAAAGGTCCGAGAATGAGTTCAGAAATATCCATTGCGGGTAGATATTTGGTATTGGTTCCTTTTTCTGACAGGGTTTCAGTTTCTCAAAAAATAAATGATTCAGAAGAAAAAGAACGATTAAAAAGACTGATTAAAAGCATTAAACCTAAAGGTTTTGGCGTAATCATCCGAACTGTAGCAGAAAATAAAAAAGTCGCAGAATTGGATAAGGATTTACAAAACTCTTTAGAACGATGGGTTGCCATGTGCAAACAGATTGTTACCGTAAAAGCACAACAAACACCCGTTAAAGTTTTAAGTGAATTAAACAGAGCCTCTTCAATTTTAAGAGATTTGTTTAATGATTCGTTTACAAGTATTGTAACAAATGACGAAATTTTGTTTTTAGAAATTAAAGAGTATTTACAAGAAATTGCCCCTAAAAAAGAGTCTATTGTGCAGTTATATAAGTCCCAAGTTCCCATTTTTGAAAAACATGGAATTGAACGTCAAATAAAAACATCATTTGGTCGCACAGTTTCTATGAGTAAGGGCGCTTATTTGGTTATTGAACATACCGAAGCACTTCATGTAATTGACGTAAACAGTGGCAACCGTTCAAACAAAGCCAACACACAAGCCGATACTGCGCTTGAGGTTAATTTAATTGCAGCAACTGAAATTGCACGACAATTGCAGTTGCGTGATATGGGAGGTATTATTGTTGTCGATTTTATTGACATGAATACTCCTGAACACAGGCAAAAACTATTTGACCATTTAAAGGCTGAAATGGAATTTGATAAAACTAAACACAAAATATTGCCGCCTAGTAAATTTGGTTTAATCCAAATTACCAGACAACGAGTTAGGCCGGAAATGGTTATTAAAACTCAGGAGCCTAATCCTAGCGGTATTGGTGAAGTTGAATCTCCAATTATTCTATTGGATAAAATCGAATCGGAACTTGAAAGATTGGTGAGTTCAAAAATACATGTAAATATTACTTTAAACACACATCCTTTTATTGTAGCATACCTTAAAAAGGGATTTCCATCAATACAAATGAGATGGTTCCTGAAATATAAAAAGTGGATCAAAATTTTACCCAGAATTACCTATCAATATTTAAGATTTGATTTTACCGACAATGAAGGTAAAATAATTGACTAAATAAGGCATCAATATCTTAATACCAATTAAACATTCAAATGTTGTATTAAAAGTTCAATAGGTATAAAAAGTCCTGCAAATTTTGCAGGGCTTTTTTTAAAACCAATACCCAACATTAAAATACCAATAATTCTCCTTATGATCTGGCGAAAAACTATAATTAATTTCAATGGGACCTAAAAAGGTATCTAAACCATAACCAAGCATATAACCCGACTTCGTATTGTCAAAAATCTTTCCCTGATTCAATAAATCACTTCCAATTCTTGCATAATTTCCATTCATCATAAAATAATTTTTCGGCAGAAATTCATACCTTAAGGTAAGCGATGTTCGAAGAAAAGAATCTCCATAGAGTGCGGCAAAATCATACCCGTGTAATGGAATAAAAGTATTTATAAAATTTTCTCCATAGCCTCCCAAATTATATTCCAGCGCCCTATTCATATTTTCGCCAATAGTTATTCCCGCCTCAGAAATAACATGGGCGGTCAACTTATCAAAAAAAGTATAGGCATAACCCACTTTACCTTTCAACTGTGAAAAAGAGTTGAAATTATCATTAAAATCCGATGAATCTACATACCATCTATAATCCACATCTATATAAGCGCCTTTTTTTTGGAAATATTTTTTATCGTAAGTGTCAAACTTTAAATAAGCAATTAAGTTTAAGTAAGTTGATTTATCGAAATAAAACCTTCCGTTAATAGGCTCTTCACTTGGATCTAAAGTGGAAATCGTTTCAGAATACACTTTAATCCTTTTGAATTCACCTCCGGCACCAATCGCAAATCTTCTTCCAAATACTGTTTGAAGATAAACTTGATTGGTAAAATCTTCATAATTTAAATTTATTTTATTTGTTTTAGCAGCATCAAATTTAACATTTGAATTAAAATTATTATACCTGGATTTTATTCCAAAACTCCAATAAAAGCCATTATCAATAAAATAATTAAAATTGTATCGCAAATTGTCTCCCAATATTAAATCGGCAGAGAGCAAATCATTCTTCGTTAAAATATGTTTTGCAGTTGCATTCAATAAAATTGCAGTTTTGTATAAATCATCATAATGTCCCCCTAATTTTAAAAAGTTTGATACTTGGTACTCTTTAATTTTAAGGTGTAAAATAGAACCATCATCTTCATTGATGATTCGATATTGAACAATTTCAAAATTCCCAGTAGCCGACAGATTATTAATACCTTCAATCACCTTTCCATAGCTTGTGGTTTCCTTACCTTTAAATTTAAGTGTTCCAATAATATAAGCCCTAGTATAATAATTATTTCCCTCAATTTCAATTCGTTTTATATCTAATTCTTTGTTTTGACTGATACCAATTATTGAATCTTTGGAGTGAATCTGTCTAGCAGCAATTGCTTGCAATTGGCTAAACTTTTCACGGGCTGCCAATTCGCCCTGCATCATAATTTCTTTTGATTTATCGAAAGAAACCACATTAAAAGATTCCATATCGGGTTTTATCACCAACTCCAAGTCATCATACTTGTACTCCATTGATTTATACATTTGAAAACCCACAATTTGATTCAATATTTTTATAGCCGAAGTTAAATCCTTTTTGGATTGCAATCCACTTTGAATATCAACACCTATAATCACATCAGCGCCCATGGCTCTAACCTCTTCAACGGGAAAATTATTTGTAACTCCTCCATCGGTCAACAATTTTCCATCAATCTCAACAGGAGCCAACAAGGTAGGAAATGCACCGCTTGCCAATATAGCTTCAGGCAAAAAACCTTTATTTAAAATCTCCTGTTTTCCAGTTTCTAAATTTGTGGCAATACAAACAAAAGGTACGGGCAACTTATTGAAATCATTTATGCCGTTCACTTGTTGCGTTAGGCTTGTTAATAAATTAAGTGCATTTTGCCCATTTGACAAGGCAGTGGGCATCCCTAATTTTCTGTTTTTTATGGGTATGCTAAGTAAATATTTTTCACCGTTTTCCTTTTCATAAAATGGCTTCGACTTCCTAGGCAAATTGTCTGTCAAAATTTTAGTGAAATCTAAAGTTTTAAGTATGGAATCGAGTTGATTTGCACTATAACCTGAGGCATACAACCCGCCAATAATTGCGCCCATACTTGTTCCTCCAATATAATCTATGCGTACCCCAGCTTCTTCCAACACTTTTAAAACCGCCACATGGGCAAGTCCTTTTGCGCCGCCACCGCTAAGCACCAATCCAACTTTTATGTCCTTTTTTTCAGTAACTTCCTGTGAAAAGGAAATCGTTATTGAAAGTATAAAAGCAAGTAAAAAAATTTGTTTCATTATGCTTTGTTTTTTTGAAAATACTTATGAATTATAGCCGCTTTTGATTTCCCAACAACTTCTTCCAATGCTTCTTCTGAAGCAAGTGAAACTCTTTTTAACGATTTAAATTGTTTTAATAAAGATACAACAGTTTGTTTGCCGATACCTGAAATTTGTTCCAATTCATTTACCAATACATTTTTACTTCTTTTATTTCGATGATGCGTTATTCCAAACCGATGTGCTTCATTGCGCAATTGCTGAATAATTTTTAAAGTTTCTGAAGTTTTATTTAGATATAAAGGCACGGAATCCTCCGGGTAATAAATTTCTTCCAACCGCTTTGCAATTCCTATAATGGCAATTTTATGTCGCAACCCTAAAACATCCAGACTTTTTAATGCTGAAGATAATTGTCCTTTTCCACCATCAATTACAATTAATTGTGGTAATTCCTGCCCTTCTTCCTGTAGCCTTTTATATCTTCTGAAAACCACTTCTTCCATAGAAGCAAAATCATCCGGTCCTTCAACAGTTTTAATATTAAAATGGCGGTAATCCTTCTTGCTTGGTTTTCCATTTTTGAACACTACACAGGCTGCTACAGGATTTGTTCCTTGAATATTTGAATTGTCAAAACACTCAATATACCTTGGTTCAGTGGTTAAACGCAAATCCTTTTGCATTTGCGCCATAATTCGGTTCACATGCTTATCAGGATCTACAATTTTTAGCTGTTTAAACTGCTCTTGTCGGTAGTATTTTGCATTCCTTAAACTCAAATCTATTATGCGTTTCTTATCGCCAAGCATGGGAATTGTTACCTTTATGTTTTTTCCCAAATCTACTTTAAAAGGCACATAAATTTCAGTTGATTGTGAGTTAAACCGTTGCCTAATTTCAATTATGGACAGTTCCAATAATTCTTTATCGGTTTCATTTAATTTTTTCTTAATTTCAACAGTATGTGATTGAATTATAGCGCCATTTACTATTTTAAAAAAGTTCACATAACCGTAACTTTCGTCTGAGACAATTGAAAAAACATCAACATTGGTTATGGATGGATTTACCACAGTGGATTTTGCCTGATAATTGGCTAAAACTTCAATTTTTTCCTTAATTTTTTGAGCTTCTTCAAATTCCATTTCTGAGGCATAATAATTCATTAAGTTGTAAAACTGTTGCAAAGATTCCTTAAAATTTCCTTTCACAATGTCTCTTATGGCCTGAATGTCTTTATTGTAATCTTCTTCAGTCTGAAATCCCTCACAAGGTCCTTTGCAATTACCTATGTGGAAATCCAAACAAACCGAATATTTTTTTAATTTAATATTTTTTTCACTTAAATCATAACTGCAAGAACGCAATTGATACAGCTCATGAATTAAATCCAACAAGGCTCTCGCCATTTTTACGGAAGGATAAGGTCCGTAATATTCCGATCCATCTTTAATTACATTCCTTGTCAAAAAAACACGGGGAAAGCGCTCTTTTTTAATGCAAATCCAGGGATAAGTTTTGTCATCTTTTAACAACACATTATAGCGCGGCTGGTATTTTTTAATCAAATTATTTTCCAGCAACAAGGCATCAATTTCCGTATCTACCACAATATGTTCAATGCTTGCTATTTTTTTTACCAATACGTTGGTTTTCCCATCATCATGGGTTTTATTGAAATAGGACGAAACCCTTTTCTTTAAGTTTTTGGCTTTACCCACATACAAAATAGTGCCGTTTTTATCATAATATTGATAAACGCCGGGTAATGAAGGCAAGGTTTTTATTTGAATTTCTAATTCCAAAAAGTGCTGTGATTTAAAAAAATAAAATTACAGTTTTTTATTGAATTTGTGATTTTCTTTTCAGAAGTTAGTTTTGAACTATTTTAATAGGAAAACAGGATAAGAATTTAATAGGCTCATCTAACGAAATAATATCAAAAATTTTAAGATTATTCAGGAAGACACCTATTTGCTAATTTCTTCAGTCTCTTTTGGAAATACTTTTTTATTGAAGAAAATTAAAATGCCTACTGCAACAGAAATTGAAGCGTCGGCAACGTTAAAAATGGCATTAAAAAAAGTAAAAGGCTGTCCGCCATAAAAAGGAATCCAATTTGGTAAATCTCCATTCCATATAGGAAAATAAAGCATGTCAACCACTTTACCGTGAAATAAGGTACCATAAGGTTCACTTGCAAACAAAGTTGCAACAGCATTTCTTGGCGTATCGAATATGACTCCATAAAAAACGGAATCTATAATATTTCCCATAGCTCCGGCGAAAATCATAGAAATGGCAACAATTAAAATAGCTGGTGCGTTATTTTTAACAGAACTGTATAACCAATATCCTATACCCACAATGGCAAACAATCGGAAAATCGTTAAAAACAATTTACCGGTTTTACCTCCAAATTCTGCGCCCCAAGCCATTCCGTTATTTTCAATAAAATGGATGCGAAACCAATCGAAAACAATGACTTCTTCCCCATATAAAAAGTTCGTTTTTATATATATTTTACTGATTTGATCAATGAATAAGATTAAAATGATAATAATGATGGGTTTTTTCAATGCCGGTAAGTTTTATTTAAGCATATTAAAAAGGAAGCTTCCTAAATCAGGAAGCTTCTAATTTATATAATTCAAAAATTTATTGTTGTTGCATATTTTTTGCCTCAATGCTCAAAGTTGCATGTGGCACTAATTTTAAACGTTCCTTTTGAATTAATTTACCGGTTACGCGACAAATTCCATAGGTTTTATTTTCAATACGTTGCAAGGCATTTTTTAAGTCGCGAATAAACTTTTCCTGACGAATCGCCAACTGTACATTTGCTTCTTTTGACATGGTTTCAGAACCTTCCTCAAAAGCTTTAAATGTAGGAGACGTATCATCAGTTCCATTATCGCTGTCGTTTTTAAATATGCTTTTTAAAAGCGCCAAATCTTCTTCGGCACGTTGCTTTTTCTGTAAAATTAGCTCTTTAAATTCAGCCAAATCTTTATCGGAGTATCTATTATTATCTTCCATGACTTAATTCTTTTTAATTAATATTTTCGTTTTTACATCGTCAAAGGCAATTTCAGTGCCATTTTCTAATTCATCTACAAAAACGAGCTCATTCGTTAATGTTTCCGTTTTAATATAATGCTCATTTGCTGCAATTGAGCGCTCTAATATATCATTTTTTTGAATAACCAATGTAATTTTGTCGGTAACTTCCAGGCCTGAATCTTTACGTAAATTTTGAACCCTATTTATCAACTCTCTTGCATTGCCTTCTTTCCTTAAATCATCGGTAATTGTGATGTCTAAGGCCACTGTTAATCCACCCTGATTGGCAACAAGCCAACCTTCAATATCCTGGGAGATAATTTCAACTTCATTAAGCAATAAATTTACAACTTTATCATTTATAAACAATGTTATTTCTTGCTGTTTTTCAAAAATTGCAATGTCTTCCTGCGTTAGATTTTGAATGGCTTCAGAGATCATTTTCATATCTTTTCCAAACCTTGGTCCCAATACCTTAAAGTTGGGCTTTATTGTTTTTACCACTATACCGGAAGCGTCATCAATCAATTCAATTTCTTTGACGTTAACTTCTGATTTTATCAAATCTGCCACCGCTAAAATTTCTTGCCTTTCTTCCTCATTTAAAATCGGAATCATAATTCTTTGCAACGGTTGACGCACTTTTATCATTTCCTTTTTCCTCAGTGATAAAACCATAGAAGAAATTTTTTGAGCCTGCTGCATTTTACGCTCTAACTTATTGTCGACTAAACTTTTATCGTACGCTGGAAAAGTCGACAAATGTACTGATTCAAACGTTTCCTTACAAGAAACATTTGTTAAATCTTTGTAAAGATTATCCATAAAAAATGGTGCAATTGGAGCGCCTAATTTTGCCACTGTTAACAGGCAAGTGTATAGTGTTTGATAACCAGAAACCTTGTCTTTTTCGTAATCACCTTTCCAAAAACGTCTTCTGCTTAAACGCACAAACCAGTTGCTTAAATTTTCTGAAACGAAATCCTGAATAGCACGAGCCGCTTTTGTTGGTTCGTAATCTTCATAAAAACTTTCAACATTTTTTATTAAGGTATTCAGTTCAGATAAAATCCAACGATCAATTTCAGGTCTTTCTTCTAATGCAATTTCTTCTTCTGAATAGGAAAAATTATCCAAATTTGCATACAATGAAAAGAAGGAATACGTATTGTATAAGGTTCCGAAGAATTTTCTTCGAACCTCATCTATACCTTCAAGATCAAATTTTAAATTGTCCCACGGATTCGCATTTGAAATCATATACCAACGTGTGGCATCTGCACCGTATTTGTCCATAGTTTCAAAAGGATCGACAGCATTTCCAAGTCTTTTCGACATTTTTTTACCTTCTTTGTCCAAAACCAATCCGTTTGACACCACATTTTTATAGGCCACAGAATCAAAAACCATGGTGGAAATGGCGTGAAGCGTATAAAACCAACCGCGTGTTTGGTCAACACCTTCAGCAATAAAATCGGCAGGAAAGAATTTATTTTCATCAATTAATTCCCTGTTTTCAAAAGGATAATGCCATTGCGCATAAGGCATAGAACCCGAATCGAACCAAACATCTATTAAATCTGCTTCCCGTTTCATAGGTTTTCCTGATGCTGAAACCAAGACTATTGCATCGACCACATTTTTATGTAGGTCTATTTTATCATAGTTTTCTTCACTCATATTCCCCACCTCAAACGTTGAGAATATATCCTTCTTCATAATGCCTGCTTCAACGGAACGTTGCATTTCCGCTTTTAATTCTTCAACCGAACCAATAAACAGTTCTTCTGTTCCATCTTCAGTTCTCCAAATTGGTAAAGGAATTCCCCAATAACGCGAGCGTGACAAGTTCCAGTCGTTGGCATTTTTCAGCCAATTACCAAATCGACCTTCCCCGGTTGATTTTGGTTTCCAGTTGATGGTAGTATTTAATTCAAACATTCTGTCGCGCTTCTCGGTAACTTTAATAAACCAAGAATCCAATGGATAGTACAACACCGGTTTATCCGTTCTCCAGCAATGTGGATAACTGTGGCGGTATTTTTCAACGTTAAACGCTTTATTTTCTTCTTTTAATTTTATGGCAATCTCAACATCTACTGAACGCTCAGGAGCTTCACCTTCATCATAATATTCATTTTTAACATATTTACCAGCAAATTCGCCCATATGTTTAGTGAACCTTCCTTGTAAATCTACCAACGGAACCGGATTTCCATAATCATCCAATACCAACATTGGCGGTACTTCGGGTGAAGCTTGTTTGGCTACCAAAGCATCATCTGCTCCAAAAGTTGGGGCGGTGTGTACAATTCCTGTTCCATCTTCAGTGGTCACAAAATCACCTGCAATTACCCTAAATGCGTTTTCTGGATTTTTATAGGGAAGTGTGTACGGCAATAATTGTTCATATTTTAATTCTAATAAATCGGCACCTTTACATTCGCCAACAATAAAATAGGGTATTTTTTTTTCGTTTTCTTTGTATTCTGCAAGTTGAGACTCATTTTCAACTTCAAAAAACTTTCCTGTAAATTGTTTTCCAACTAAATTCTTCGCTAAAATTACACTGATTGGTTTAAAAGTATATTGGTTGAAGGTTTTCACCAACACATAATCTATCTTTTTTCCAACAGTAAGTGCTGTGTTAGAAGGCAATGTCCAAGGTGTTGTTGTCCAAGCTAAGAAAAAAATCCCTCCAGTTAATTCTGTTTTCCCAAGTTTGAATGCCTTATTAAAAGCGTTTATATTTCCCCCTTCGGGGGTTAGGGGGAATTGCGCAACAGCTGTTGTATCCGTAACATCTTGATAAGTTCCGGGCTGATTTAATTCGTGTGAACTCAAACCTGTACCGGCTTTTGGTGAATAAGGCTGAATGGTATATCCTTTATAAATCAATCCTTTTTTATACAATTGGGAAAGCAACCACCAAACCGTTTCCATGTATTTTGGTTTATAGGTTACATAAGGATTTTCCATATCCACCCAATGCCCCATTTGTCTGGTAAGCTCTTCCCAAACATCGGTATAGCGCATCACCGCTTTTTTACACGCTTCATTATATTCTTCAACAGAGATTTTTTTGCCGATATCTTCTTTGGTAATTCCCAATTCCTTTTCAACACCCAATTCAATTGGTAATCCGTGCGTATCCCAACCTGCTTTTCGTTTTACCTGAAATCCCTGAAGTGTTTTATAGCGACAAAAAATATCTTTTATGGCACGAGCCATCACATGATGAATTCCTGGCAATCCATTTGCAGAAGGAGGCCCTTCATAAAATATATACGGATTATTTTCATCTCTTGTGCTAATGCTTTTTTCGAAAATATGCTCCGTTTCCCAAAACGCCAAAGTTTCTTCTGCTACTTTAGTGAGGTCCAATCCTTTATATTCTCTAAACTTTTTACTCATTTTATGCCCTTAAATCAATTAGTCTGCGAAATTACGGATTTTATTGAAAATATCATTTCATATGTAAATAATTATTGTATTAATTCGGGCATATGTAATTCGCATACTTTCATTGGTTTTTGCGAAGTGTTTTTGTTATGCTTATTTCATAAATAGCAAAAAAAATACGAGCCTACTTTAGGCTGAAATTACAGTGATTTTGTTGAAAACAGTAAAAAAATAAGTTAAAAATTTGGGCGTTCCCCGCCAGCTGGCGGGTCGTGCTTTCCGCTGCAATCTTTTTCTTGGCGAAAAGCCAATAAAAAGTATTTCCGCTTCACTCACTAACGCAAATTGAATAAGCAATCAAAATATGGATAAAATGAAAAAGAAATCGAAAATTTGGTATCACAATCTGTGACACCATAAAAAGTAAACTTGGTAGCGCAAAACCTTTCGCCTTTGCGGAGCAAACTGTTGCAATGCTTTCAAGCGTATTAAACAAGCTTTTCATTATTTATTGAACAAAGACGAGCAACAAATTTCGCAACATGAAAGAAAATAAATTGGATTTAAAAAATGACTATTTCAAAATAGTTTTTCGAGTTTCAGACTTTTAACTTTTAATATCTAATATCTAATATTTCAAAACCTGAAACTTGAAACCTGAAACTCGACTAATTGTCTAAATTCCCCTTTCCTTTTGAATTTGTTCATAAGCCTTGCTCACCTCCTTAAATTTTTCTTCAGCGCCTTTTAGATGTTCTTCGCCAAGATGTTGCAATTTATCTGGATGGTATTTTTTTGCCATTTTCCGATAGGCCAATTTTACTTCATCATTGGTAGCCGATTTGTCGATTCCTAAAATACGATAAGCACTATTTGCGCTATTGTAAAACATGGCTTTTATAGATTCAAAATCGTAAGAATTGATATATAAATAACCCGCAATAGTTTTTATAATATTTACTTCTTCTTCAATAACAGCACCATCTGAATTTGCAATTCCAAATAAAAAATGAACCAGTTGTAACCGTGAGGCATGTGTTAAATTTTGACGAATTTGAGCGCAAACTTGAGCTGTTGAAATTTGATGACTTTGCATAAATCCCTTAAATAATTTGAAGGCATTGTTGGCGCGCTGTTCACCATACATTCTCTTAAAATGGTCTCTGACATACAGTAATTCTCTTTCGTCAACTTTTCCGTCGGCTTTAATAACAATCGACGACAATAACAATAAACTTATTTCAAAATCTCCCGATTGTACATTTGTATTTGTTGGACGGTATGTTTTTGCCAGTTCAATATCTTCCTTTGAAAATCCATCAATTAAACTTCCCAGCACAAATCCCAACAAACTTCCTATTGGGCCACCAAGCGTAAAACCTACACCCGCTCCCAACCATTTCACAAAATTTCCCATTACTTTAATTTAAAACGCAAAGATACACTGATTTGTAAGTATCTTAATTGTTACCCGCAATACAATTGTTAAAATAGTTATAAACTTTTTATGTAATGCAACAATTAAAATTTGTGTTTAGTCATTTCATATTTAAACTCTTATATTTGTACCCAAATTACGTTTAACTAAAAAAACAAAAAATATGTATCCACCAGAATTGGTAAAACCCATGCAAGCCCAGCTTGAAAATGTAGGTTTTACATCATTACATACCGCTCAAGATGTTGAAAAAGCCATAAAAAAAGAGGGAACTACCTTGGTAATGGTTAACTCCGTTTGTGGTTGTGCCGCCGGCACAGCGCGCCCAGGAGTTGTTGCATCATTAAAATTCGATAAAAAACCAGCCAATTTAGTAACTGTTTTTGCAGGCGTTGACAGTGAAGCCACTGCAAAAGCACGTGAAAGTATGGTGCCGTTTCCTCCATCATCACCGTCAATAGCCTTGTTTAAAGATGGTGTTTTGGTTCATATGTTAGAGCGTCATCATATTGAAGGTCGGTCTGCGGAAGTTATTGCTTCAAATTTAGCCGGAGCCTACGAAGAATATTGTTAATATTTTCTTTCAAATGAAAATAATTAAAACCACTTTAAAAACGATTGCCCTTTTGGCAATCGTTTTTGGTTGCACTAATAATTCTGTATTTCCAATTATGAAAAAGCGAAAAATTGAACTAAATTGAACCAAAAAAGAGTACAAATGAATAAAACTTCAATATATACAACTCGAAAACTTGAAAAGACTGTTAAAGGATTTATATCCGAAAACGAGCAAAACACGAATGAATATTTAGGAGAATGGACTGCAACTCTATTTTATGTAAGTCATAAAAAATGTTGGTTAATCATTAATAAATTGACTAAATATTTATTGATTTTAGCAGATATTAAAAAATCAGATTTGAAAAATATATCGAAAATATTCAAAGAGACTTTTTATGCTCAATTAATTTATGATGGAATTGTGGTTGAATATGAATTAATCGAAAAAATAATAGGAGAAATTGAACTCTTAGAAACAAATAACGACAGAAGTACAAATGGTTCTCTTAATAATTGCTTGCTTTATTTTGATGATTGGAAATATGAATATGGAGATTTCGAGAATATGCCGTTTAATGATTTAAATAATCGACTAAATAGTTCACCAAATAAAATGTTGAATTGGTTATACCCAAAAGAAAAAATGGAGGAGTTAATAAAAGCCTACGCTCAATTCCATATATAATTTATGTTTAAATTTGAACTCAAACAAACCATCAAAAATTCAATTAGCCGATTTGCGGCAACCAAAAAGTTTTCAATTTTACAGTCGCACAAATCTTATACAAACTTGTAGTTTTATATTTTTTAAGTTTTATTTTCCCAACCTATGAACAATCAGCAAATAATTAAAAATACTGAAAATTTTGTAAAAGCAACCTTAAAAAATGCTGAAGGCGGTCACGACTGGTTTCATGTTTTACGGGTTTGGAATACTGCCAAATTAATTTCAAAAGAAGAAAATGTTGACGTATTTGTGGTAGAATTAGGTGCTCTGTTGCATGATATCGCGGATTCTAAATTCCACGCAGGTGATGAAACTATTGGGCCCAAAATTGCTCGGGAATTTTTAGAAAGTCAACTTGTTACCGATTCCATAATTATTCATATTGAAAATATAATTTCGAATATATCTTACAAAGGTGGAAATTTTGAACAGAAATTCAACTCGCCGGAATTGGAAGTCATTCAAGATGCCGACAGGTTAGATGCCATTGGCGCAGTTGGAATTGCAAGGACTTTTAATTATGGCGGATTTAAAAACCGACCGCTATATAACCCTGAAATTCCACCAAAACTAAATCAAACAAAAGAAGCGTATAAAAACTCAGAAGCACCAACAATCAATCATTTTTATGAAAAATTGTTATTGTTAAAAGACAGAATGAATACCAAAACCGGCAAAAAAATTGCCGAAGAAAGACATCAATATATGGAAACTTTTCTTCAACAGTTTTATAAAGAATGGGAAGGAAAGTTGTAATTTGAAGTATGGAATCTCCAAAAAAAAGAATACATTCATTTTTATAAAAAATATGAAGAGCCTTTTATAATAAACCGATTTAAATCAAGTTATATGAGTTTAAAATTTCATGTTTTTAATTGCCAAAAGATTAAAAAGCTCACGTTATAATAGTAGCATAAAAACACGATAAACAAATAAAAACAAACATATAAAGACCATAAAAAAACCGGTAACATAAACTTATTTGTCAAAAATTATGTTAAAAAGACAATTCTCATTAATAGATTTTATAACTTGCCGTGTTTTTCAATTAACAATTGAAATATTTGCTCATAATAATTAATCAAATGAATTATTTAAAACTTTTTACATTCGTGCTTTTGCTTACTACTTCTGTAGGTTTTTCTCAAAGTACCATTAAGCACAAAGTTATTGAAGGTGAAAGTATTTATGCGATAGCCAAAAAATATGACGTAAAAGAAGCTGCTATTTATGAACTAAATCCTAAAGTTAAAGGGAAATTACTAAAATTGAATACCATTTTACAAATTCCGAACAAAAAGGAAAATGGAAATGAAAAAGAAGTAGTCAATTCAATTACAACATCAGCCCAAGCACAAACACATGTGATTGCATCAGGCGAAACTTTATACGAAATTGCCAAAAAATATAAAATAAGCAACGCAACTTTAAACGAATTAAATCCTGATCTTAATCCTAAAAGACTTAAAATAGGAACAGTCCTTAAGGTATCTGCATCAGAAACTACATTGGCTTCTGAAACCAACAACGCGCCAAATAAAGATTCTATTATCGGAAATACTCAAAATATGGTTGTGTTAGGAGCAGAAAATAAAAATTTGGACGGAGATTTATTTCATAAAGTGCTTCCGAGAGAAACAAAATCAAATATTTCAAAAAAATATGGAATTACGCTTCATGAATTGAAGCGTTTAAATCCTGAAGCACCCGATAAACTTGCTATTGGTTACTCCTTACTTATTAAAAAGGGAAATCCTGTTGAAGAAATTGCAACGAATACCCAAGAGGAAAATACCGCAGAATTTGCTTCAATGTCATCTACCATAGATTTTTTAATAAAAGAGGCTTCAAAAAACTTAGGCACACGCTACAAAAGCGGTGGCACAACCTCCAAAGGTTTTGACTGTTCTGGACTAATATTTTCAACCTTTAAAGAGATTAATAAAATATTACCAAGAGCATCTTATCAACAAGCTAAAATAGGCGATAAAGTAGAGCCATTTCAGGCTAAAAAAGGCGATTTAATATTCTTTGCCACAAATAAAAAGGGAACTATTAGCCATGTGGGAATAATTACTGAAATTCTTAAAGACGAAATAAAATTCATACACTCTTCTTCGTCATTAGGGGTTATTATTTCTTCTGTTAAAGAACCTTATTATTCAAAAAGGTTTGTTCAAATAAATAGGGTTTTGGCAAATACTTTCTTTTAGATTCTTCTGATAAAGAATAAAGACCACTTCACTTTTAGAAAAAAAATACTTCAGAATATCATATCAATTAATGACAGTGGAAGTTTTATCTGAATAACTTTAATTTTTTTATTCAAATTCAGGTTTTCTTTTTTCCAAAAAAGCAGTTGTTCCTTCTTTAAAATCGGCAGTATCAAAAATAAGTCCGAATTGTTCAATTTCCACACCAAAACCATTTACACAATTGGTATAATTTGCATTGATTGCTTTAATTGCAGCAGCAATGGCAACAGAAGAGTTTCTGGTTATTTTGCTGGCTAATTTTTCACATAAAGGCAATAATTCTTCTTGTTCTACCACATAATTTACCAAGCCATATTCTTTGGCTTCAGCTGCGGAAATCATTCCGGCAGTCATAATCATTTCCATTGCTTTTCCTTTTCCTACCAATTGCGGCAAGCGTTGCGTACCACCATAACCTGGAATTACGCCTAAAGAAACCTCTGGCAATCCCATTTTTGCATTTGTACTTGCTACCCTAAAGTGCGCTGCCATAGCCAATTCCAAACCGCCTCCCAAGGCGAATCCGTTTACCGCTGCAATAACCGGTGTTTTTAGATTTTGAACAAAGTCGAATAAGATTTTTTGCCCATTTCTGGCCAACTCAGTTCCTTCTTCAATGGTAAAACTTGCAAACTCTGAAATATCGGCACCGGCAACAAAAGCCTTATCACCGCTACCAGTTATAATAATTGCTTTTACATGAACATTAGTGTCCAAAGTATTAAAAGCCGTATGCAATTCTTCAATGGTTTTTTTATTTAGCGCATTTAATTTTGTTGGCCTATTAATGGTTATAATTGCGGTGTTTGCCTGTTGTGTTACAATGATATTTTCGAAATTCATATTATTTAATTTTTAGGTAATTTAACTTTAAAAACGGTTCCTATATTAATTTGGGAAGTAAAGGCAATACTGCCATTATGAGCGTCAACAATGTTTTTTACCATCGCCAGCCCAAGTCCCATTCCGCTTGTTTTTGTAGTGAATTTAGGTTCAAAAACCCGTTCACCGTCTATTTCTGAAATTCCTATTCCATTATCAGCAACTATAATACAAATATTTTCATCGTCTTCTGAAACGGTAACTTCCAATTTTTTATTTTCTACATCCTCTAAAGATTGGGCGGCATTTTTAACCAAATTTGTTACAATTCTAATTACTTGTGTTTTGTCTAATTTAGCAATAATATGCTCTTGTTTAGGAAAAAACGAAATATAATCTTCCATAAAAATATCCAACGCTTGCTTAACCACTACAACAACATCTATTTCTTCCCTGTTTTGGGCAGGCATATTTGCAAAATTAGAAAAAGCTGATGCAATGGTGCTTAGCGTATCTATTTGCTGAATTAGCATTTTACTGAATTCATCTATTTTATCATAAATATTTGGATCATTCGGATTGAATTTCCGTTGAAAACTTTGAACGGTAAGGCGCATAGGCGTTAGCGGATTTTTAATTTCATGCGCTATCTGTTTTGCCATTTCCCGCCAAGCTTGTTCACGTTCGCCCTTTGCCAATTTTATCGCACTTTCTTCCAATTCATCAACCATTTCATTATAGGCATTTATCAAGGTAACTATTTCTGTACTGGAATCGCTAATGGTAATTTTCTCGTTCTGTTTGCTTAAACGCGTTTGGCTTATTTTCTCGGTTATCGCTTTTAAAGATCTCGTAATATAGCTCGATAAAAAATAAGCCAACAAAATAGCCAGAACAAACATAAAGATATATACGAAGCCCAATCGGTATAAAAACTCTTTCAGGAATTTGCTTTGCTCTGAATTATCTTGGACATATCTCAAATTTAAAATACCGAAAGGTTTAAATTTATTGTCTGTGATATAGGAATATGACGTTTGGTAACTGTTGTCTTTTATGACTTTTTCATTTACATAAAAATGCTTATAATCATTAGAAATGGCGTTTAAAATTGTATCGGACAATAAAGTTGGCGCATCGCTTTTGACAAAACCGGAATGAGAACTTTTAACCAATTTACCTTCTAAATCGTAAATATTGATTTCTGATTTCTCAATATTGGAAATTTCATAAATTTTATCTTTAAAAATATAACGCAAGTTTTTAGTTTCCAATGGAAATGTATTTCCACTGTTTAACCAATAAGTAACCGCTGCGTGAATAGATTGTTCTTTTCGCTCCAGCCTTGATTTATTGTACTCATCGGTTTGCTCTTTATACTGATAAATAGTAACGGCGGCAATTAAAACAGACGCCAATAATATTAACAATATCATTGCCAAAAATATTCGAATGCGTAAAGAAATCTGTTTAATTTTCATGCCAAAATTTGAAGTAAATATAATGATAAATGTACCTTCAACTTCACAATAAATATACCAAGACCGTTATTTAAACCTCAATTTAAATATAATAAGCATTAAGGCTAAAAAACCGGTAACTGAATTTGCAAGAATCATAGCCAAACTTTGAATATAAATGCCATAAATCAGCCATAATATAATTCCAACAAAAAACACCAGAAACATAGTTAGCGATAAACCTTCAGCAGATTTTGATTTCCATGTTTTATAAACTTGAGGAACAAATGCCGTTGTTGTTAAAGCGCCGGCTATTAATCCTATGATTTCGTATTGGTTTATCATTTTATTTTTAACCTACAATATTTACAATTTTACCAGGAACAATAATTACTTTTTTAGGAGTTCGGCCTTGTAATTGTTCTTTTGTTTTCTCGTGAGCCATTACAACATCTTCAATTTCTTTTGCACTTAAACCTAAGGGCAATTCAACTTTAAAACGCATTTTACCGTTGAATGAAACTGGATATTCTTTACTGCTTTCAACCAAATATTTGGCTTCAAACAGAGGAAAATCGACAGTTGAAATTGAGGTTGTATGTCCTAAATTTTTCCATAATTCTTCAGAAATATGCGGTGCGTACGGTTCTAAAATTACCGCCAAAGGTTCTAAAATTGAGCGTTTGTTGCATTTAAGAGCAGTTAATTCGTTTACTGCAATCATAAATGTTGAAACTGAGGTATTAAAAGAAAAACTTTCAATATCTTCCTCTACTTTTTTGATGGTTTTATGCAAAACTTTATATTCTTCTTTTGTTGGTGTTTCATCAGAAACATAAAATTTCCCTTCAACAACATACAATTTCCACAGTTTCTTTAAAAAACTCAACACTCCAGAAATTCCAGAAGTTTTCCAAGGTTTTGCCTGTTCTAACGGACCTAAAAACATTTCAAACATCCGCAAACTGTCTGCCCCATATTCCTCACAAATTTGGTCCGGATTTACCACATTGTATTTAGATTTCGACATTTTTTCCACTTCTCGACCAACAATGTATTTATCACCACCTAAATTCTCCCCAAAGGAAAGCGCTTTTTTGTCTAATTCCACTCCATCTCCTTTAGAATGCGTTGAAGATATGATTTCTCCACTTTCTCCAATAAAAACAGCATTTTTATATTCTTCTCGCCAATTTCTGAATGCTTCAACATCCAACTCATCATGAGTATTTACAAATGAAACATCTACGTGAATTGGAGTGAAGTTTGACCATTCGTTTTCAATTGTGTTTTTGACTTCACAAGCACTTAATAAATTAATGTGATCTTGCTCAAGTAATTGCTTTTCAGTATGTTCAATGGCGCTTCTTTCTTTAATAATTCTATCCATTACGGATTTACTAACAAAAATTGTTTTTTTTGCAAACTCAGAATCTTTTCCTTTTTTAAACTCCCATCTATATACAAAAGCGCTTGTCCCTAATATCATCCCTTGATTGATGAGTTTTTTTGCATATTCATCAACAGGAACAACACCTTTATCAAATAAAAATTTTTGCCAAAAACGAGAGTATAATAAATGTCCGGTTGCGTGTTCACTCCCGCCAATGTATAAATCTACATCTTGCCAATATTCCACAGCTTCTTTGCTTACAAATTCGTTTGGATTGTTGACATCCATATATCGGTTAAAATAAGAAGAACTTCCTGCCCAACCCGGCATGGTATTCAATTCCAGCGGAAAAACAGTTTTGTGATCCATTAAATCATTGCTTACAATTTTATTGGTATTGGTATCCCAAGACCAAACTGTAGCATTTCCCAACGGTGGTTTTCCATCTTCAGTGGGCAAATATTTTTCAACTTCAGGCAAAACGATTGGTAAATATTGTGGGTCAATCATTTGAGGCAATCCGTTTTTATAATATACCGGAAATGGTTCTCCCCAGTATCGCTGACGGCTAAAAACGGCATCGCGCAAACGATAATTTACTTTTCCATAGCCAAAACCTTGTTGTTCAATTTCGAAAATAATGCGTTTCATGGCTTTTTTGTAAGGCAAGCCATTTAAGAAATCGGAATTCGCTATCACCGAGTTCTCTTTATCAGCGTAAGCTTCTTCAGAAATATCAACTCCTTCAAAAATATTTGGAATTTCAAGGTTGAAATGTTTTGCAAAAACATAATCACGCTGATCTCCACAAGGAACTGACATCACAGCACCGGTTCCATAACCAGCCAGCACATAATCACCAATCCAAATTGGCAGTTGCTTTCCCGTAAACGGATGTTCAGCATAAGCACCAGTAAATACACCAGAAATGGTTTTTACATCGGCCATACGCTCTAATTCACTGCGTTTTGCAGTTGATTTTATATAGGCTTCAACTTCGGCTTTTTGTTCTGGAGTTGTTATTTTTGGCACCAAATCGTGCTCAGGAGCCAAAGTCATAAAACTTACCCCAAAAATGGTATCTGGGCGCGTGGTGAAAACAGAAATCCTCTCCCCCAACCCCTCTCCTAAGGAAAGGGGAACATTAGAAAGTTCGTAATTTATTTTCTCTAAAACACTTTCCAAATCTCCAATTACTTCTTCATTTTTAAAACGAATAACTTTATATCCTTTATCTTCAAGAATTGAAGTTCTTTCAGCATCTTTTTCTACTTGAGACTCATGAATTTCCCCATCAACTTCAATAATTAATTTTTTAGAAAGGCACACAAAATCAGCAATGAAATCTTCAATTAAATGTTGTTGACGAAATTTAGATCCTAATTTTTTACTTTTTATTTGTTCCCAAAGTATGGCTTCTGCTTGTGTTGGATTGGCTCTCATTTCTTTAGCTTTTTCCAACAAAATATGAGAGTTATTTCCACCAGTCATATATTTAGCTCCCTTTCCTTCGGAAAGGGCTGGGGATAGGATTTGGAAATTGACCATCGCGCCTTCCGATCTTCCAATCCAATAGGTTTGGGAATCTTTAAGCGATTGTGGCCAGTCTATTTTCGCCAATCCGTCCAATAATCTTTGCGCGTAGGCAGTTATTCGCATACTCCACTGCATCATTTTTTTACGAATTACCTGATGACCTCCACGTTCCGAAACGCCGTTTACAATTTCATCATTTGCCAAAACTGTTCCCAATCCTGGGCACCAATTTACTTCTGTTTCAGATAAAAATGTTAAACGGTATTGTAAAAGTATTTTTTGTTGTTTTTCTTCGGAAAAATTTTTCCATTCTTCCGCAGTAAACCGTTCAATATCATGATCACAAGCTGCTTTTACCTTTGAATTTCCTTCAGAAGAAAAAATGGAAATAAGCGTTGAAATATCCTCAGCTTTATCGCTTTCTTTGTTATACCAGGAATTGAACAATTGAATAAAAATCCACTGTGTCCATTTGTAGTAATTGGGATCGGAAGTTCGAACCTCACGCGACCAATCGAAAGAAAAGCCAATCTGATCCAACTGTTTTCTGTATGTTTTAATATTAGCTTCCGTAGTAATTGCGGGATGCTGACCCGTTTGGATGGCATATTGCTCGGCTGGCAATCCGAAAGAATCGTAACCTTGTGGATGCAATACATTAAATCCTTTATGACGTTTGTAACGCGCATAAATATCTGAGGCAATATATCCCAAAGGATGGCCAACGTGTAAACCCGCTCCCGACGGATATGGAAACATATCCAATACGTAATATTTTGGTTTTATTGAATTCCCTTCGACTCCGCTCAGGGTAGGGTTTTCGGCTTTAAACGTTTGGTTTTCGGCCCAATACTTTTGCCAATCTGCTTCTATCTTTCTAAAATTGTATTCCATTCTTATAATCAATTGCTAAAAGTGCGAAGTTACGGTTTCTTAAGAAAATGGTAAAGTGTTTATTTTGAATAAATCACCTTGCTTTTTAAATAGGATTAAAAGATTAAATAGTACCAGTTTATTTTCTGTAAAAATTGTAATTTCAACCTTTCTCTAAAATTAAAAATATTGAATAAAACCAATTATAAAGCACACTTGGCCTTGCTTGGAGCCAACGTAATTTATGGCATAAATCACATTGTTGCCAAAGGTATTATGCCTTATAAAATTGGGCCTTCAGCATTTGTTTTTTTAAGAATTGTGGGTGCCGGATTGTTGTTTTGGATGATAAAATGGTTTATAAAAGAGAAAATTAGCAAAAAAGATTATCCTTTATTAATTTTATGCGGATTGTTGGGCGTGGCGGCCAATCAGTTGTTCTTTTTTAACGGATTGAGTTTAACATCGCCTATTGATGCTTCAATAATAATTACCGCAGTTCCTGTGCTGGTTCTGGTTTTCAGTGCTTTTATTTTGAAAGAAAAAATTACCGCAATAAAACTTATTGGAATTGCACTTGGCGGCATTGGTGCAGTTCTTTTAATTTTATATGGGAAAAAAGCAGGCGGAACAAGTTCTGTTTTAGGGAATCTATTTGTTTTTATAAATGCCAGTACCTATGCACTTTATTTTGTTTTGGTAAAACCTTTAATGAAAAAATATAACCCAATTACCATTGTAAGTTGGGTATTTTTATTCGGATTTATTTTTATGTTTCCCTTTGGAATTAAAGGTATTTTAAACACTGACTTTACTGCATTTACATTAAGTACTTATTTAACCGTTGCCTATGTTGTACTTGGAACTACATTTTTGACCTACTTATTAAATATTTATGCGCTAACCAAAGTAGCGCCTTCCGTAAATGGCAGCTATATCTATTTACAACCCGTGGTAAGTTTTATAATGGTGACCTTTTATGCTTATGTGTTAAAATACGATCAGTATTCCCAAGATATCAGTTATGTAAAAATATTGAGTTGTTTAATGGTAATTGCAGGGGTTTATTTAATCAGTAAAAAATCGAAAATATCCCTAATTTAAACCTCTCGCTTTATTTTCCTGCGGAAGTAAACAATAGTAAATAAATGCATTAACAGGCGTTGGAATTCCCAATTCAATTCCCATTTTCACTATTGCACCGTTTTGAGCTTCTAATTCCGATGGTTTTCCTTCCATAATATCCCTTTGTAAAGACGAAGTTAAGTTGTTCGGTTGAGATTCAATCGTTTTAAATTGCATTTCAACAAGGGCATCCGATAAATAAATGCCTTTTGCTTTTGCAATACTTACAACTTCTTCAGCTGTTTTATGCATAAGTTCTTTTAGTTGTGGTGTGGAAATTATTTTTCCAATTGTGACTCTTGTTAAAGCGCCAATCCCACTAATTGTTGAAATATATAAAAATTTAGACCATATTTCTATTTGAATATTCTCGGCCAACTCGGAGGTAATTCCAGCATTTAAAAATAATTTTTCAAGCAATTGTGCCCTTTCGGTTTTAATATTGCTAAGTTCTCCAAACTCAATAATAGGTTCAAGTGAAATGTGATTGATAATTCCATAACCGCCAATTTTACTCACCACTTTACACAAGCCACCCAAAATATGTTTTTTATCTATAATACCAAGCAATACTTCTACATTATTTACACCATTGAGCAGTGAAATTATCATCGTTTTTTCGTTTAAAACAGATTTAATTTCTATGGCGGCAGCTTCCAATTGCCAAGTTTTAACACAAACTAATATTAAATCAATATCGGTAACTTCTGAAATGTTAGAAGTTGCATTTGCAGGAAAAACCAAATAATCTCCCTTAGGACTAAAAAGCTGCAAGCCTTTTTTTTGAATGGCTTCCAAATGTTTTCCTCGGGCAATAAATGTAACCCTATTTCCTGCTTGCGCCAATCGAGCGCCAAAATAACCGCCAACACCGCCCGTTCCATAAATTACTATATTCATTGAATTTTTATTTATATTCAAAAGTACAGCTTTTTTTATTTCTCTGGAATTAAAAAAACAGACAATTTTCCATTTTTATATATTTTTAGATTTAGATAGGTCTAAATATTTTATATATATTTGTCTAAAAATACAACCGATGAAATTGTCACAAACAGAAGAAAATTATTTAAAAGCCATTTACAGCCTTGCTTATTCCAAAACAAATAATGTTAGCACAACGCTTATTTCAGCAGCTTTAAAAACAAAAGCATCCTCGGTGACGGATATGATTAAAAAATTGGCCGATAAAAATTTGATTCATTATAAAAAATATCAAGGGGTTTCTTTAACCAATATGGGTAAAAAAATCGCTGTTGAAATTATTAGAAAACACAGATTGTGGGAGGTATTTCTGGTTAGCAAACTCAATTACAATTGGGATGAAGTTCATGAGTTAGCCGAACAGTTGGAGCACATTAAATCCGATACTTTAATTGATAAACTGGAAGCGTTTTTGGAATTTCCCACAAATGATCCACATGGAGATCCAATACCCGACAAGGATGGCAATATTAAGCATCATAAAAACATCATGCTTTCTTCCGTAGAAATAGAAAAATATTGTGTTGTAATTGGCATTAAAGATTCTTCGGATTCCTTTTTAAGGTATTTAGACCGAATTGGCATTCAATTAGGAAGTACACTAAAAGTAATTTCAAAAGAAGCGTTTGACAATTCAATGAGGATTGAAAATAATCAAGTTCCATTTTCAATATCAAATCAAATTTCACAAAACTTATTCGTAAAAGTTTTATAATATATGGAGCAAATTATTACCTACTTAGAAAACATCAATCCAATCTTAGCCGCTTTTTATGCTACTGTATTCACTTGGGGTTTAACGGCATTAGGTGCTTCTTTGGTGTTTCTGTTTAAAGGCATGAACAGGGCATTATTAGATGGAATGCTTGGATTTACAGGCGGTGTTATGGTGGCGGCCAGCTTTTGGAGTTTGTTGGCGCCAGGGATAGAAATGAGTCCAGGAGAAGGTTTTGTAAAAGTAATTCCGGCGGTTATAGGATTTGTTATGGGCGCCTTATTTTTGTTT